>JAGPDB010000021.1 GCA_018057765.1 Acidimicrobiia bacterium | reverse complement strand
TTACCAGCTTCCGCCGCCACCACCGCCTCCGCCACCACCAGAAAAACCTCCGCCAGAAAAACCACTGGATCCTGATGAAAATGATCGAGATGCAGCAGTATGCACACTGGCAGTTGTGCTTATGGTAGCTGCGGAAAATGAGCCCATTGCGTATGCTAAATGCAATGGTGTAAAATTAGTTCCACTATAGAATTTGTTAATACCTAATTGTTCCTGAGTAAATCCTAGGTCTTCGAAAACTTTCGCCCATTTTTCTGCACATCCGAAAACGATTGCATAAGGTAGATATTCTAGAAACAGATTCGATTTTTCGGCAAACGCCTGACGTTCACCTTCACCTGCGTCAAAGATTTGGCGAAAGCCTGCGATTCTTCCGACCATTGCTGTTCCCTTAGCTGTTCTGGCCGGCATCTTTTTATAGTTAACCAGTAGTGCTAGTGCACTTATAGGTATCGCTAAAGAACTAAAGCCAAAATGTGTGAAATATGCTACAAGCACAACGGCAGGTAAACCAATTACCAAAAATATTATACTGGAAAACGTTAACCAGAATGACCTTGTTTTATCTGGTCTAACTCTATACCATTTATTTTTTACGACGTTATCGTATAACTCATCTTTGGCTTTTAAAATACTTTTAGATTGCTTATTAGTCATATCGGAAAGTTTGAATGTTTTGTTTTTAGAAAATAAACCACTTAGAAGATTTTTTTCATAACCGTTAAGATTTTCATCCTGGATAAATTCTTTCACTTTAGTGAGTGAATATTCTGTAGAATTTTTCGAAAAACCAATTATGCTCTTTTTCGATATTTGCTCTTCGCTAATGCTGATATATCCCCGTACTGCAAGGTCAACTAAAGTAGCTGTAACATCTACGTCATCGGCTTTCTCGTCTACCAGTACCCCTATCTGGCCTGGTCGTATATTCTCTGGAGGTATAAATTCAACAGGGTTAGATTCATTATTAAATAGTGGCTTTAAATATTCTTCACCACTATTATTTCCCATCGCTGCATCAATTGCGCTTCCCACAAATCTACGATCTCGACCTTTTTTATATACCAACATTGTGACGATTCCTAAACCGATGAAGAGTATCAAGAAAAATCCTCCCAGTGTTAAGGGTGTGATTCTAAATGCTGATTTAAAAGTAAATTCTTCTTTTATGATTGGTTTCTCGGGGGAAAGCACACCTTTTGGTATAGCTACTAGAGTTGTCACGTTTTGAGTTGAGACCAAATTATTTTGTTCAAAATTTATAAATTTGCCGCCAGCATTTTCTTGAGTATCACATTTTCTTGTACTACCTATATATCCTACAAAACATAAGGTTTCTAACTGTTTGACATCGTCAACACCTTCAATTTCAATTTGTACCTTCAACTTTGATATTGGGATGTCCCAGCCATTCCCATTAATATTTATGTTAAGTTCATCGATGTCACCGAACGAATTAATAAAGTTTTTTAAAGTATAAGATATTTTGTATTGGTGTTGTCCAGCAATCGTCCTATTTGCATTACCGATCTTTATTACTTTACTTTGATTTTCTTCTTTTACTGAAAATTCTGCTTTGTTTGTTATATCTTGAGTGATTGAATTTATTTTTAGTGGTGTTTCACGTAGATATTTTGATCCTTCAATAGCGCTTTTGGGTTTTTCGCCATCCCAGTTATATTCAAATGGAATGTAACGAAATATTCCATGTCGTGAATAGTAGCCAAAGTCATATTCGATTGTTTCTTCAACATCTATTGTTCCATTTTTGTGTACAAAAATTTGCGAATCAAAACTTTCTATATGTTCGTATCGTGTATATGTATCTACATCCTTTGTGTTCGCATACGCATTTTGACTTTGAGGAAATAAGATTGTTACACAAAGCATCAAAAGTATGAAGCAAATGATTATCGGCTTTTTAATAGAGATATATTTTAAATTCATCAGTACATGCTACACATAAAAACATCATGTGTAGCATGATCTAGACAAAACTATTGAGCATATTGATATTCTGGACATCGACTAGATACTGTCTTTATTGTTAATGATTTGTAGAATGTTCCGATGGATCTATTTTTTATTATTGTTATTACTCTAATTTTATTTTATCTATTAGCAATTGTGTGTGATGAATTTTTTGTACCATCAATAGATGTTCTAAGTGAAAAGATGAAACTTCCGAGTGACGTTGCCGGAGCTACTCTTCTTGCTATGGGTTCTAGTGCACCTGAGTTATTTGCCTCAACTATTGCTATTTTTGGTTTAGCCGGTGCTAGTGCTGACGTTGGTTCTGGAACAATTGTGGGTTCTGCAATATTTAACATTCTTATTATTATTGGTGTTAGCGCACTTTTTAAATCTGTTATTTTGCAGTGGAAACCAGTTATTAGAGATTTATCTTTCTACGTTCTGACCATCTTGCTTTTGTTGTTTGCATTTCGTGATGGCACTATAACTCTTATTGAAGCAATTATGTTTGTGGGGCTATATGCAATCTATATTTATGCAACTATTAATTGGAAAAAATGGTTTGATTATAAAGATATTAAAATTTCTGAAGATTTTGAAGCAATTAAACCAAAAGGTTTCACTCTTAAGGTTAGAAAAACTATTGGCTATATAATTCCAGATGTTAAAAAGAAGCCTAATCAATATATTGCCACTTTTGTTTTGAGTATTGTTGCAATTGCGATTGCTAGTTATTTTCTCGTAGAACAATTAATTCATGCTGCTGATATTCTAAGTATCAACCCTACTTTTCTAGCTTTAACAGTTTTAGCTGCCGGAACTTCACTACCTGATCTTATTGGTTCAATAATTGTTGCAAAGCAAGGCCGTGGAGACATGGCAGTTGCTAATGCTATAGGTTCAAACATTTTTGATATTTTATTTGCTTTGGGTGTGCCATGGTTGGCTTATATTTTGATCAACGGTGGAAATATTGAAGTAAGCAACGAGAACTTGTCTTCAAGTATCATTTTGTTATTCGCCACAGTGGTGGCCATTATCGCTTTGTTAGTTATCCGCAAATGGAGAATTGGTAGTCGAAGTGGTTTTCTTCTAATTGCCCTCTATATAGCCTACGTTAGCTATATAGTCTTTCAAATCTAGTTATTTGTTTTTACTGTAAACCTAAGCAAATTGATGGAATATAAGTCAATATTTCTATTTATAGATTGATAATAGCTATAAGAGCCCTATGGTCGCTGCATAGCTTTTCTGAAGTTCGCATACTATTGAGCTTATACCCTCGCGTTAATATCCAGTCGATTTGATTCTTAGGATTATTAGCTGGTGATGTTTTATATTCGCTCAAAGTCTTAAAACCAAATTTCTCTATATTAGGCAATACTTGCAAAGCCAACATATTTAAATCACCGATAATGAAAATATCTTCACTATTATTTTCTAACAAAAACTTTAGTTGAGTCTGTGCAATAGAATTGCCAGATACAATATCTCCAGAAGTTAAATGAGTATTAATTAAAACTAGAGGACCATTATCTGTGGTAATTTTAACTTTTGTGGCAAGTCTACGTTGCTTACCTTTTATGTTAGGCAAGACTATTTCTTTTATAACCTCAATAGGAAATTTAGACAAAATAATATTGTACTGAAAGCCCAAACCAAAAAAACGAACAAAACTTGAATGAACAAAATAACCTAAATGATTCGCAATCAATTTCGCCTGGTTATTAAATTTTGTTCTAATAGAATATTTGTCAACTTCTTGCAAACAAATAATATCGCCATTCAAACTAGAAATATCATCTAAAAGTTTCTCTTTAGAATATTTAACATCATTTTCTTTACCATGATGTAAATTAAAAGTTACAATTTTTATAGTATCCATATTTAAATCCCACTTGAAATTCTATCAAGACCAATAAAGTCAAAGAACTGTGTTACACGAGCTGTTAACAATGCCATCTTGTCGAAAAATAATATTAGACCAAAACAAAACATGACCAAAAAGGTAATAACCACAATAGTTCTAGTATGTTTTTTTATAAACCCAAGCAATCGCTTATATTTAAAGCTCGCGATAATAATTGTGCTCATCGACAAACATAAGCCTAAGCAATAAGCCAAAAGAATAATAATACGGCCAAAAAGACTTTCTTCAGTTGCCGCGACACTAAGGACACCAGCTAACACGGGCCCCAAACATGGCGACCATCCCAGTGCAAAACCTGCGCCAATAAAAATTACAGGAATAGCGCCTAAGCTTTTCTTGAATTTAAACTTTTTTTCAAAATTAAAAATACGAAATTTAGTAAAAAAAGATAATAAGAAAATGATCGACAACACAATTAGAATTAAACCTGAAATTCTGGTCAACTGTTCTTTATTGCGAGAAAGTTTCTGTCCAATCTCAGAAGTAGTCAAACCTATAAGAACAAAAACAAAAGAAAACCCAATAGAAAAAGATACACACATTGAAATAATCTTTTTGACAAGTTTTTTATCGCTTCCTAGCTCCTCAATAGACATACCAGTAGTGATTCCTGCAAGCCCCGGAAGTATTGGCAAAACACAAGGTGAGATAACACTAAGAACTCCACCAATAAAAGCAATTATTATTCCAACAAAAGAGTAAGAAACATTAACTGCAAAAAAGATCATTTATATTAAATCTAACATCATTTAGGTACAACATCATATAAAGAATTAACTACAGGACGAATCTCACTTGGAATATCTTTTCTCATAGGGTTCTCTTTATCGCGATCTGAAACAGTTAAATCATCTAGAGGCCATTGGAAAGCCATTTCGGGATCAGCATAATGAACTCCAAGTTCATCACTACCGTTATAGTAATTATCGACAAGATATGTAATTGTCATATCACTTAGAGCCAAAAACCCGTGTGCAACACCGCGAGGAATATAAACACACTTATGATTATCGCCACTAATCTCTATAGTCTGACTTGTGCCATTAGTGGACGAACCCTCACGTAAATCGTGAAGAGCAACTATGGCGCTACCAAAAGGAACATACCAAAAATCCTCTTGATGAAGATGATAATGAAGCCCTACTAAAGAACCTTTTATACGAGTTGCTCTATTACCCTGGACCATAGTTGGTGCATTTTCAGGCAACCATTCTTGCCTGAAGGTTTCAACAAACATTCCACGATCATCACTAAAAACTTGTGGAGTAATAATTAGAACATCATTAATAAGTGAAGATTTTTCAATATTTGCCATCAGATAATCCTAACTGATTTGATAATCGTTATTCGAAAATACACTATTAGTTAGGGTAACGTATAGTTATAGTAAGGATGGAAAATGAGTTGGCAGACAGTAGGGAGTTTTCGTAACGACCCTAAATCAGTTAAAGGCAAAAAGCTTGATAAAGTCAAGATAAGCCGTATATGGCATTTTGCAAGATTTTATAAAAAATCAATTTATGTCTACCTAGGTGTTCTAATTTTTGCTGCCATAAGTGGTGCTATTCCACCGTTACTATTTCGAGAATTATTAGATAAAGGTATTGGTACTGCTTCAAATAAAGGAAGCCTAACTGTAGTTGTCTGGATATCTATTGCGGGTGTTGTTGTTGCTTTAAGTGACGCAGGTTTAGGATTGGCTCAACGATATTATTCTTCAAAAATCGGTGAAGGTCTAATTTACGATTTAAGGGTTGCTCTATTTGACCATATACAAAAGATGCCACTTTCTTTTTTTACAAGAACTCAAACTGGTTCTTTAATGAGCAGGCTAAATAATGATGTTATTGGCGCCCAACTAGCAGTGACTTCTACCATTGGTACCGTTGTTAGCAATATTATTACCCTCATTGTAACTCTAAGCGTCATGTTAAGACTCGAATGGAGATTGACAATAATAACTCTGTTAATCCTGCCATTATTTATTTTTCCTATCAGACGAGTTGGCAGAAGGCTACAAGGCACAATTAAAGAATCAATGAACCTTAATTCTTCAATGAACACAACAATTGTTGAACGCTTTAATGTATCAGGAGCTCTAATAGTTAAACTTTTCGGACGTCCAAAAGAAGAAACAGCGTCGTTTGCTAAACGTGCAAGACGAGTTGCAGACATTGGAATTCAATCTGCAATGTACGTGCGTATATTATTCGCTGCATTAGGACTAATTTCTGCAATTGGAGCAGCAGTCGTATATTACGTAGGTGGTAGATTCGCTCTAGAGGGCATAATATCTGCAGGTACTGTTGGTGCTTTTATAATTTATGTTGGACAGGTTTATTCACCCTTGACCCAATTAACAAATGCTCGCGTAGACGTTTTAAGTGCAATGGTTAGTTTTGACCGGGTTTTTGAAATACTTGATTTCAAACCACTTATAACTGAGATAGAGAACCCGATAACTTTAAAGAATCCAAAAGGTAAAATTGAATATAAGAATGTTTCGTTTACTCACCCAAAAGTCGAGCTTATTACACTCCCATCGCTAGAAGAAGACAACCCAAATCAAGCTATTGAGCAAGAAGCACAAATACTTAGCGATATTAGTTTTAGTGTTGAACCTGGTCAAACCATTGCGCTAGTTGGTCCATCGGGTGCTGGCAAGACTACAACCGCAATGCTTCTTGCAAGAATGTATGAAGTATCTAGTGGTTCGATTTTGATCGATGGAGTTGATGTTAAAGAACTTTCGTTTGAATCAATTAAAGACACAATCGGTGTCGTTACACAGGATCCTCATTTATTTCATGAGTCAATTGGTATGAACCTTTCTTATGCAAAACCAGATGCAACCCTAGATGAAATGATCGATGCTGCCAAGCGCGCTCAAATACATAATTTGATTGATTCGTTACCAGATAAATATGACACCTTAGTTGGCGAACGAGGATATCGTTTATCGGGTGGCGAGAAACAAAGGCTCGCAATTGCAAGAGTGTTATTAAAGAACCCAGCAATTGTTATATTAGATGAGGCAACTAGTCATTTAGATTCTGAAACAGAAGGATTAATTCAAACAGCATTTGAAGAAGCATTAAAACAAAGAAGCGCGATTGTTATTGCACACCGACTCTCAACGGTTATTAATGCAGATAAAATTATTGTTCTAGAAGCCGGCAAGATAGTTGAAACAGGCAAACATACAGAACTTATTGCTAAAAAAGGACTATATAATGAGTTATATAAAATTCAAATTACATAAATTCAATACATAAACAAAATTAGTCGTTTAATTATTAAACCAAAATATAATCGCGTAGTATAATTGTCTGATATGAGCAACTACGACGATAACCTTTATAAACCTTTGAGCTCTAAGAATTCCCAAGGTATAGGTTTGCGAAATTTTTCGGATGAACACTCCAATTCCGTAAGTGGTGCATCGGTATCTAAACGACGAGAATTTAGAAAAAAAAGAAATAAGATTCGAAGAATAATCTTAATTACCTTATCAATTATTATTGGTATTTTTTTAGCATTAGTTGCAACTGACATTGTAAAGATAGGAACAGGTCCAAGACCTAGTTTAGAGAGCTCTACCTTAAAAAAAAACTTGTTACAAACTCAACTGTAATCAAAGAATCAGACAATTATCTAAGCGACATTCGCTCGTTTGATAAAGATAACCCTCTTCGTATATATATAGGTGGGGACTCACTCGCTGACGCATTTGGTTCACAACTCGCAAATAAACTAAGTAAAACGGGCAAAGTATTAGCTAGTTGGGATTCTAGACCTTCTAGTGGTCTGACCAACTCGAACTTTTTTGACTGGAATAAGCAAGCAAAAAATATTGCTACAAAATACAATCCAGAAATTTATTTCTTTATTGTAGGCACTAATGATGCAAGCGTTGTTAAGTCGGATCCAGAGAACTATATTCAAAACTATACAAAAATGCTCAACGAACTCACACAAAATTTTTCTACTAAATCTCAACCAATTTATTTTGTTTTAGCACCAAATATGCAAAACTCGACATTAAACTCCAATCTTATGAAAATCAACGCAGTAATTCAAAAATTTGCTGATGATAATTCATATGAAACAATAAAATCTAGCGAAGTTTTATCACCAGGAAATAAATTTGTTAAATCAATAAACAATAAAATACTTAGAACAGACGATGGAGTTCATATTTCAGTAAATGGTGGAAAAATTTTAAGTGATTTTATATTTAATAAAATCTCCTCATTAATTAATTTAGATAATATAAACGATGATGAGGCTATTAAAGTAATAAAAGTTCCAGGTTGCTGTGTAGCACCTAAGACTAAATCAAAAACACTCACCACGAGGAAACCAACAAGCCCATCAAGTTCGTACACCACTACCAGCTCTACTACCGCTACGCCTACGCCTACGCCTATACCTACACCAACACCTATACCTGATGAAGAACTAACAGAGTAATATTATTGAGTTCGTCAACAGACTAATATTTCGCAAAATCAACCAAACTGCGCGACAAAATAGACATTTCGACCTATTCTTTTTTTGTGACTCATGATGCAATATTATATTAAAGCTAATCGGCGTCTCTCTCCCACCCCAATGTCGATTACGCCATTAAAAAGAGGTCTCATATTTTAAAATGTGATTCCTCTTTTTTTATAAACGAAACCTCAATTGTGAAAATTTATTACCACTAATAAGATCAGCAGTGTATTTGCCAATTAAGGGTCCGAACTTAAAGCCACGTTGCTCACAAGCCTGGACAAGAACTATATTACCTATTCGGTCAACAACAAAATCTCCAGATTTATTATATGTAGATATATATGTAGATGACGATATTGGCTGTTCTTTTAAGCCTGACATATACTTCGAAATATAATCACAAATTTTTACACCATTGACAGGATCAATAAGGAAATCTCTATCTTCTGGATGTTTAATAATCTGACCGGTTTTATCTGAACCAACAAGTATCCCAACTCCTGGTGCTTCTTGTGAAAAATAATCAATGTCAGAATGATGTCTAATATTTGGCCAAATAGCGCCTAGGTCTTTACTTTCAAAAAACAACAAATCGCTTTGAGTTATTGTAGGTTCCGATAAAGCTATATTATCTTTTAATAGCTCATAAGTCCATGCTCCTGCACAACTAACTACTTGGTCTGCGCTATAAGTTTCATTCTCACATTCAAGAATCATTTTGCCACTAGTATCATTAACTATTTTCTTTACAGGCATAAATTCTTCTAAATCAACACCCTTTGCCTTACATAATTCATAGAGTGCAGTTAATATTGAACGAGCATATAGTCTCCCACCACCTGGTTGAAATAGTATTACATCATCAAATTCTAAATTTGGCCATCTATCTTTCGCTTCACCTTGTGACAATATTTCACTAGATATAGAACATGAATCCATTGCTAGAACAACTTTTGACATACGTTCAGCATTACCATGATCAACGCATCCATTTAAATCAAGCAAGCTCACACCTGCTTCTTCTTCTAATTTTCTCCACATCCCCAGCGAGTTAAGTGCCATGGATACATAATCAGAATCATCATATGACATGCGAAAAATTCGAGTTGGCCCATGCGATGCGCCACGTAAATGTCCAAATTCAAATTGTTCGCAAAGCACCACTGATTTGCCTTGTTTCGATATTGCATATGCACTCGATAAACCGTGGATTCCACCACCAATTACTGCCACATCATAATGCTTCATTTTTCTCCAAACTAAAAAGCTAGTAATCGAAGTATATCAATTTTTCTTAAACTTAAAAAGGAATTTGTACACAAAAAACGCTAATCTATAAGAATGACATCTACTACGAATCCTACTTTAGAAATTACTTCCTTAAATGGAACTACAAGAACTTTAGATGATTTAACAACCATGTTTACTCAAGTGTGGATTGCACTACCTGCTCGCGGTGAGGCTAAAGAATATGAAGGTGTAATCAGTTCCATATTTAAAACTTTCGGTGATTCTGACGCTCGATGCGCAATATTGATACCAGGAGATATCAGAGGAGCTGAACTTGTTAAAGAATCTATGAATATTAACTTTCAATATTTTGTTGATCCAGATTTTGAAGTGTGTAAGGCTTTAGGCATAACTTCACTGCCAGCAATAGTTCATGTAAGACAAGATACATCAGTAGCTAATATAGTAAATGGTTTTGATGTTAACAAGTGGCATGAAGTGTCTAAAAAAATCGCAAAAGTATTACGTTGGACGACTCCAAGTTTTGGTAATTTTGTAAATATGGCGAATAGTAATTATCCTGTTCAATAGATTTAGAAAAAAATAGTTTTTATAGCTTAAAAGTATTTCCATGGTTGACCCTTTGGCAATGAAGAAAATGAAACCCGTTTTAGGTCTATTAACAACGTATGCAACCTGGTCAATTTATAGCGTATTTTGTGCTTCTGCAAAATTTGGTCCTGCTGGAATAACTTTTCAAGCACCTTTTTCTTTTTTAAGTTTTTTTTCATATTGTAAATACAATAAGATCCCTTTAAGTTAGAAAGAATCCCGTATAAGCCTCATATATTCTATCTCTATAGTTATATCTCTTGGGCTAGCCTTTTATACATTCCTATTTTTAAATGTTGGAGTATTTAATACTATTGGCGCCTTAAGTGTTTTTGTTATGCCAACTACAAATCATATTACGTATATGCATGGCTGGACAGGTTTGCTCTCATTACCTTTTTTGTACATATTAATTTCAATGCACACTATTACAACGAAGATTACACCAAGCTTTACCCAAATATTTTTATTGACTATTGCATGTGCCGTTGGAACGATAGGCGACGTTGTTTATTCAAAGACACAGAAGATATCATCTCTCACGCTCAACGGATTGTTTGTACCTTTCGGTACTTTATTTAGTTGTCTTTTTGGATGGATGTTATTAGTTCAAATTATAAATGCATACCAACTTATTGGTGTAATTATAATTATGTTAAGTGTAGGAATTGCAAACTATTTTTCATCAACAGAACCTATGTCAATTATTGAAAGTCAAGGGTTCCCCGACCTCAAATATTGTGTGGCTTAGCAACAGGTAGGGTATAAAAAATTAGCGCCGTGTAAAAGTCACACCCTCAAGAAGTAGACCATTACACGACGCGTCCTGTTGATTTCTAGGTATTATCCCAGAATCGATATATTAATTCACTACCTTAGTGCCACCTTAGAGCATAGTGGCCATTGGCCCCAACCTGCACGCTGTTGTAATCTAAGTGCCGCATCATCTTGGACCTCTGGAGGTGCCATATGTGCATATGGATAGCCTGTGCCCATTGAGTTCCACGTAGAAGCTGTAAACTGATATGCACCATAAAAGCTATTTCCGGTGTTTGACTGATAATTACCATGTGATTCGCAATTTCTTAGTTTTGCCCACACATCAGCACCATAACCGCTAGCTGTCCTAGTAGCTCTTGCTGATCTAGTGATTCCATTTACAACCCAGTATCCTTTGCCGTTTGCATAAACTGCGATATCGGTCGACGGAACTCTAGATTTTATATCCTCTACTGCTGATCCATGGAATGAAGCTGCACCGAAGGTGAACACACCACCATCGTCAGCCAATATGAGATAGCCAGTTCCATTATTTGTTAATTCTATTGAAACTGCAGATTCATTTAATTGTGACTTATCAAGTGCGCCATAAAATTGAGCATCGCCAAAAGCAAATACTCCACCTTTAGATGCAACCATGATATATCCTTCACCAGTAGCTGACGAAGTTACATCGACAATTCTATCGCCTGAAGTTATACCGTTTGCTCCACCATAGTACTGAGCATCGCCAAAAGTAAACACCGCTCCGCTAGCATCAACGATATTGTATCCACGTGCAGATCTCGAAGGTATAAGAGCTACGAAAGGTGCGTTTCTATTATTAGCTCCAACTGCTGAACCTGAAAACTGAGCATCACCAAAAGTAAAAACTCCACCATCAGAACCTAACAACCAATATCCATTATTGGTGCGTGTAGCAACGATACTTACAATGTTTCTTATATTTCTGCCTGCTAGATCACCATAGCTAATTGCTTGGCCAAATGCTGATACGCGACCAGTATTTGTTGTTGTCCAATAGCCTGATCCAGAATTAACCGAATCAATACCAGCAACCTCTTCGCCAGCACCAACACCTGGATTACCGTAATATTGTGCAGCTCCGAAAGAGTTTATTGCACCTTGAATATGTGCATCTGCTTTGGAGAGTTTTGCAGCTGCGAATGCTGTAGTGATTAAAGCAAAGGTAAGAATTACAATAAGTGCAAACCTATTTAATTTTCCGATTGTATTACCTAGGTGGGACAAACGTTGTTGGGAACCTAACGCGTGTCCCCGAGGTTTCAGCCCGAGCTTAGGAGACAAGCTCTGTTTAGAATTTGAAGATTGATTGACTACACCGTATGACTTAACGTACATGCTTGTCCTTTCTCTATGTTTTCTGTTTAAGCGCGCACGGACATAGAAATGTTCGAACACGAATGTGTGGGTTTATCATCATGCTGCGTAATGGGCAGCCGGTCTATTTATCTCCGTACTTGGGTTCGATTCCCCTAAACCAAACTCACCAAACACGGGCTGTGTACAAATAGGACAATGAAGAAGTTAACATGTTGAGATTCTGAATTACAAGTGTAGCCATGCACTAAATGTCACGATATAACACTATATATAGCCCAATTTAAGCTTTTAATTGGACAACCACCTGCATTTATAGAAAAATGTGCATTATGTCCTAAGAGTTGTACTATGTACTACTATTATTTTAAAAAATATTGGATTCTTGATCGCAAAAATCAGAAATATGAGACATTTCTCTATAGTAATTTGGCTAATTTTTGATTAAAAATCATATTAAATTCCTATAATTATTTCTATTCGAATTGCGATTTATGTATTTATATTTTTTGGAGTATCATCAATTAAAAATTTTTTAATTACTATGAAATGAAAATTTTGAAAGCTTGTATGAACTTTTTTATCTTCAAATACATACATTAATGTTCAAGTCCATCGTGTCGCACAATAAAATTAGCAAATAATTTGTGTACTCGAACAGTAATGGGTCGAACGTCGTAGGTTCGACCTTGGAAAGTATTAATTTGTGCCCGAGGCGGGACTCGAACCCGCACGCCCTTTCGAGCAAGCGGTTTTAAGCCGCTCGCGTCTGCCATTCCGCCACTCGGGCACATTGCGCACTACTTTACGATTTATGAAAATCATAATGTAGTAGGCAAATATAATAGCTCTTCTAATAGGTGAATGTTTTAACCAGATCATTTTGAAATATAATTATATTTGTATTTTAATCATGAATAATTTCTTATACGAAGCCACTAGAATCTATTGATATGGCACAATCAAAACTTCCAACACAAAAAAATGACTTTCCAGGCTGGTATCAAAGTGTTATTCGTGAAGCACAAATGGCAGAAAATGGCTTGGCTAAAGGATCTATGGTTATTAAACCTTGGGGTTATGCGATTTGGGAACAAATACAGGCACAAGTAGACAAGCGCATTAAGTTGACAGGTCACGATAATTTTTATTTTCCCACTTTAGCCCCAATGAGTGTTTTTGGTGCCGAAGCAGATTTAGTTGAAGGTTTTGCACCTGAAGTTTATGAAGTTACACAATCTGGTGGCCGTTCTTTAGAAGAGAACTTATTTTTACGTCCTACTTCTGAAGCTATTATATGGGAAACTTATTCTAGGTGGGTTCAGAGTTATCGCGATCTACCTTTAATGTATAACCAGTGGGCTAATGTTTTCCGTTCAGAAAAACGTTCTCGTCTTTTTCTTCGTACATCTGAGTTTTTGTGGCAAGAAGGCCATACTGCACACGAAACAGAGCAAGAAGCTATCAAAGAAACACTCACTATTTTACGTGATGTATATTTAGATACTGTGCTTAATAAACTTATGATGCCTGTAATTGCTGGACGTAAATCTGAAAGCGAACGTTTTCCTGGTGCAAGTGAAACTTTCACGATGGAAGCAATGATGCGCGATAAGAAATCTTTACAAGCTGGTACTTCACATTATCTTGGTCAAAAGTTTGCAAAGGCCTATGGTGTTCAATTTCAAACTCATGATGGGTCTTTAGATAATCCTTATGCTACTTCTTGGGGTGTCTCTACTCGCCTTATTGGTGGAATTATCATGACTCACGGTGATGATAAAGGTTTGCGTCTACCTAGTGCTGTTGCACCGAGACAAGTTGTTATTGTTCCTATTTATAGAGATGATGACGAACGTAGTGGCGTTCTAGACAAGTCAAATAGTATTAAAAATGAATTGGTCGCTAATGGCATGCGCGTTCAGCTTGATGACCGTGAAGAAGTTCGTCCTGGCAACAAATTTTTTGAGTGGGAACTTAAAGGTGTTCCTATTCGTATCGAAATTGGTCCTCGTGATATTGAGGAGGGCACTGTTCTTGTTTCAATGCGCGCAGGTTCAACGATTGAGCCTGATGCTCGAGGTAGCCAAAAAGAAAAAGTTAATTTTGAAAGTTTGGCCAATCGAATTAATGAGATGTTGATCCAACATGATCAAGCACTATTTGATGAGGCGCGTGATTTTCGTGATGAAAATACTATACGTCCGAAGAGTTATGACGAAATGAAATCTTTCTTAAATGAATGTGGCGGTTACGCAATTGTTCCTTGGGATGGGGCTATTGCTTCTGAAGCTCAGGTAAAGTCTGAGACTAAAGCAACAATAAGGTGTTTACCGGTAAGTAATAAAGATATAGATTCAGGCATAGATACTGGTCTTATTCCTTATGTTCACAGTGAAGATTTGCTAGATAGTAATGGTTCGAAAATGAAATGTTTAATTACAGGTAATCAAGCAAGCGAGATAGCCATTTTTTCTCAAGCTTACTGATTCAACAATAAATATTGACTTTTTGTCATGGCATAACGATTGTGGTCCTCGCGCACAGCATTAACTTCAATATATTCCCTTGATATACCTTCAAATTCAAAACCTAATTTTTCAACGACTCTTACGCTTGGTTTATTCCTAGGGACAATAGCTACTTCAATTCTTTTAAAATCTAGATCACTAAATGCATAATCCATAACTAATTTTACAGCTTGTGGTGTATAAGATCTTCCGGCATACTTTTCATCAATCCAATATCCCAACTTTGCGCATTGGAAAGGGCCTCGTTCAATATTTCCTATTGTCACTTCACCAATAAAAGTAGAATTATGTAGAAATATTCCTAGTCCATAATAGTTATCTTGTGCTATTCCTCTTTCAAAAGCTTCAATACGACCTGCGAATAGAGCTGGTGTAGAAATACTATCCTGGAAAGTTCCGTTAAATGTTGGCTCCCATTTACTTAGCCAATCGTGACATCTTGTTTTAACTTCAAAATAGTTATTATAATCAGAAAAAATTAAAGGTCTTAAAAAAATATTCTTTCCAATTATTTTATTCACATACATATCTTAGTTAATTGAAGAATTTAAACTCAAGATATTAGCTAAGAGCTCCAAAGTATCCCTCTATAGCCCAATTTACCGACTCTTGCTGCACTAATTAGCCCACCGTCTATACCTAAACCTGAAGGTACGATTTTTAGTCCTTTGCCAAAATCCATTTGCATCATCTTGTCATAAGTTTCTTGTGCACGATTAAAAAATACATCACCGAAACCTAGTGCGACTGAACCTCCAATAGTTACCCAATTAATATCTAATGTTGCTGTCACAATGCATATTAAATGTGCAATCATATCAGCACAATATTCTTTCATTTCCAATGTAGCTTTCTCAGGAGCTATACCGAATTTTCGCAATAAGGCCGGCCCTGAAGCATGAGCTTCGATACAACCAAATTGTCCACAACCACATAGAGGACCATTAGGGTTGATAATAATATGACCAACGTGTCCAGCCATCATTCCATGACCGTGAAGGAGTTTGCCATCTAGAACTATGCCTCCGCCTATACCAGTTGAAACAACCATAGAGATATAGTTATTTTTGCCAACAGCACTGCCTTTCCAACCTTCACCCATAGCCAATGCTTTACAATCATCCTCTATATAAGCTGTTTTTCCTATATGTGCTTCTAAGCGTTCACGCAAAGGAAACTTTTTCCATGCTGGAAGATTAGCTGGAGATAACGATTTACCTTTTGGCTCGCCTGGACCTGCTGCTCCAACACCACAAACAATAATTTCATCAATATAAGGTGCCGATACTTTATCTATAAGATCAGTAATCCCATTCCAAACTTCTTCTGCATCATCAGTTTTAGGATTTATTAATACTTCTTTGGATAATAGTTCACCATCATATTCAAAAATACCAGCAGCAGTTTTCGTACCACCCATATCTATTCCTAGTATTAATTTTCGCATAAAAATTCCCCTATTAAAATGTATTTAGATTCTAATGATGAGCTGATAAGAATACCTAATCGGTATGAATTTAGGTGTCACTACATTAATAGATTTAAATGATAATACTTCACCTGTTGAATATTATTATCTTAGAGTCCATGACCAAAATTTGACGGTTTATCATGTGTAATCTCTTCTACCTGAGCTGACCCAGGGGTATTCGCCTGTACTGTTAAGTCAGGTGGTTCAATTGATGTTGATTCTAAAGTGTCAGCTGCTAGAGGTACTTCTTTGTCGCTTGGTTCTCCTACTTGACCTATACGGATTTTCGCAATAGATCGAATAATGCTACGACTATTGTCTGCTATCTCTATAATATTATGACTTATACTTTCATGAGCTAAAGTTTCCATTTTCTTTTGGAAAGATAGTAGTTTTTCTAGATCAATCTCTTTTGAAATATGTAAACCTGCCATGTGTACTAAAGCATCGTCAATATTTTGGAACGCTATAACAACTTTTTTCTTTTGTCTATTTGTGAGGTTATTATCAAATTTAAGTCGTATTAATGCAGTTGAATTTAATTTAATTAATGCATTTAAAAAAGATTCTACATTAGTTCTACCTAAGCTAGTAAAAGTGTACTGTCTTGCAAGTTCTGTTTTGAAATTTAGTTTCTGTAGATTCGCAACGCGAAATTTATCGGCAAATGCATATTTGAATCCAGTTAATGCTGCGCCAATTTGTAGTAAACCTCCAGCTACATAACTAATACCTTGTGTTGCAGCCACTGGCGCGTAGCCAAACCTTAGCAAACCTATACCAACAAAAGCACTCAAAGTTGCAGCTAATTTAATTAAACGGTTCGGTATAGAATAATGCTTTGGCTTGGCGTCAAATTTAGCTTGCGCAATATGTCTTTTAGCATTGATTTTGAAAAATCGATTTAGTTCTTCCTCGAGCGAGAGCTGAAGATCTGGTTTG
Organism: Acidimicrobiia bacterium; assembly: GCA_018057765.1. Taxonomy (NCBI): domain Bacteria; kingdom Bacillati; phylum Actinomycetota; class Acidimicrobiia; species Acidimicrobiia bacterium. Next base: position 15,061 of record JAGPDB010000021.1, on the reverse strand, counting down.
GTTTTATGTTTATTCATTTTGCTGCTACTTCCCTTTAAACCAAAATCTTTTTTCATATCTTACATAAAAGGGCCCATAAGTTCAAATCTATACCTAATCAGAATTTATTGAATTTTTTAATATTTATTGTATTAATCTAAATCTGCTCCCGCAGCCATTGCAATTACTGTATCGATGTATGCCAAATGTGAATATGCTTGCGGGTGATTCCCTAAAGATTCAAGAGTTATAGGATCTACTTGTTCAGAGATAAGTCCTGTAGCACCAATATTTTTTCTAACAATTTGAAAGAGTTTTCGTGCGTCATCTAAACGACCAGAAGCCCAATAGCATTTAATTAACCACAATGTGAGAATATTCCATCCTCCTTCATGGCCTTCAATACCATCCTCGTTACCACTATCTAATATATAGCGAAAAACAGTATTATTTATTAATAAATGATCTTCAACAGCTTTAATTGTACCTACAAAACGAGGATCATCCATTTGAATAAACCCGTATAGTCCAAGTGCCAATACTGAAGCATCAATATCTGTTTCATCATATGCTGAGGTATAGGCATTCATTTCACTTTTATAGGAATTACTATTTATTGACTCTGCAATTTCGTCTTTTAATACAACCCATTCTTCATCGACTTCGCCTGTAAAGTGATCAGCAAGCTCAATTGCACGTTCCACTGCCACCCAACACATCAATTTTGTATACGTGTAGTGACGTGGCGCGCTACGCACTTCCCAAATACCACAATCGACTTCTTTCCATCGGAGTTTTACAGCATTAACTAGCTGATTGACCAACTCCCAATGCTTCGTTGCTAAACCTTCACCACGAATTGCTAATAAATGAATTAGATCAACAATGGGGCCAAAAACATCAAGTTGCACTTGAGAATCAGCTCCATTATTTATACGGACAGGACTAGAACCTCTAAATCCGCTCAGTTGTGTAATCTCTGCTTCTGGAGCAAGATGCTTTCCATTTACGTTATATAGAGGCTGTAGATTTTCGGCACCGTCTCTCATCTCAACAACATCAAGTAACCAATCTAAAAATGACATTGCTTCTGAATAACTACCAACACGCACAAGCGATGCTGCAGAAAGAGATGCATCTCTTAACCAACAATATCTATAATCCCAGTTTCTTGACCCACCAATTTCCTCTGGCATTGACATTGTTGCAGCAGCTAATATCGCACCAGTTGGTCTATAACAAAGTGCTTTTAGCGTTACTGCAGAACGTTTAACTTCATCGGTTGCGAGTTTAGGTATAGATAATTTGTCCACCCATTTTTGCCAATACAATAAAGTTGCACTACGTCGTTCTGGTTCAGAAATAACATCTGCTGTAATATTTGCAGTTCCGCAACGAAGTTCAAGTTTTACTCGTCCGCCCATTGAATCTAAATCAATTTCACAGACAGCTGTATCGCTACCATCTTCTTCTTTGATATCCCAGAAAATCTTTGGCGAGCGTAGTGACATTAAGTCATTTCCGCCTTTAACAATAAGACCTCTATCTTTAGGTATCAGTTTTGTTAATGATCGACCGAAGTTTAAACGAGGGGCAAATACAACTTTGGCTACGCCTGAGCCTTCAATTACACGGATTAAATCTGTACGTCCAGCTTGATGTTTTGTTCTACCTCGAGATACATCTAAATAGTCAGTAACATGAAATGAAGAAAAATGACTCCGCAATACCATAGTGTCACCAACATAACTTTGACGTGGATTATCACCAGTGATATCAGAAATCGCAAAAACACCGGCCTTACTAGATTCATTTTCCGTGTCAACCAAATGTGCAAATATCGGTGCAGAATCTGCACGTGGAGCGCACATCCATGAGATAGAACAGTTAGGTTCGACTATTGCAATAGTTCGATTGTCGCTTAGTAGAGAGCAATCTTTTATTTCTGGATATGTATTCACTTTATTTGCTTTCATAGATAAAAAATATTTGAAAACATTTTTTATTTTTATTTAAATATGTTGGATATTGCACTTTCGAATTAATTGTCTATATATATTACTAGTCCTTATCAACAGATTTACCACACTAGCATTTTGATCATTAGCCTCCTATATCGTATATAATTAGTTTACAATTATTGTTAATATCATATTTCTATTCCATGAGAAATAGCTAAACTTGCCTTGTGTACGATTATATTTGATAAAACTTCAGTTGCATTGTGTAGATCATTAGGCGAAACAACAAAATCTGCTTGTTCACGCATTCGCACTCGAGTTGGGTCATAATCATCTGGCGAAGAATCGACAAATATAAACACTGTTTTTGGAGCATAATTATTATCTCGATTCGAATAACAAAAATTATTAATTTTTGCATCACCAAGATCATCACCAAAATAGTAAATTATAGGGCAATCATTTCTTTGTAAGTGATCATTATATATTTGTAGAAACCTTTCAACTTTGTCATCGTTAATACCAGAAGCTGGGAATATTTCGCTAATCAAAGAGCCAGATTTTATTTTAAAAGGTAAGGTAGGGTTAGCAAAATTTAGAGCAGCTACTATTTCACTAACAACATCATTTACAAGTTTAATAACTTTATTTCTATTTTCGATTTCCTGATCACTATTATCTTTATTAATTAATCCCATATGATTCAATAGATGACGAATATGAATTCCTAAACCAAATGCTTTATCTTCGATTACAAGTTGTTTGAGTAGATCTATATTCATTGGACTTTCACCATTTAAACTAATTTTATTTAATTCAGTAAGTATCTCGTCTAAGCCTTGCTCTAAAAGGCTAAGAAGTTTTGGAATTAGTTCTTTATACTCATCTAACTTTTCTATAACACTGTGTTCAGGATCAGTTATAGGGTTATATTTTTGATTTCCGTAGAAGCCATAAAATGTTACTTGATCAGGGTACGTATTAATAAGGGACTGGAAGCCTATTCTCGAATTAAGAAAAGTAGTCAAACGTCCAGTTAAAACAGATACCTTTGATCGTGGATTTTTTCTCAAGATAGCTTTTATTCCTCGCAAAGTCTTTTCATTGGGACTAGACGTATTCCAATCAGGAATTAAAGAAGAAAGTACACCATCATTGTCAAAGATAATATGAGCATCATTTTCAAACGGAATGTTTAAAAAATCGATTTCCATTTATAGTCTAACAGCCGGTACCTGTTGGTTCGCTCTAAGATAACTTTCAAATGTTCGAGGATGATCTTGTGGATAACCATTAACAGCATTATCAGTCCATTGGGTAACACAATCAGAACCACAGACTTCTCCTAGAGCACCAATAACATCAGTCTCGGGTTTTAATACTGAGTCACCAAGAATAGTTAAATCATAAGCTTCAAGCAACGCAAAATAAATTCTTTCAGCAGTTGGCATTCGATCATCATCACTATTAATCAAAGTACAATTGTCTGGCATGATCTTTTTTAAATAGCTTGCAGATCCAGCTGTATTAGCTATTATCAAACGGAATACATCATGACGCATATTGTGGTCATCTAAAACTTTGAGATATTCTTTTGCTAAAGTACCTTGCTGTTTTAATTTTCCAACTATAGAAGCCTCTAAAGCCACAACATCAAAACCACCACGAGATGCACAAATAAATGCATTAGCTAATATAAACCCTGCGGTCTGATGAGGCATATTACTTCCACGATTTGGCAAAAGGGTAAAGCACTCTGCAACATCTTGACCAACTAAATCAATAAGAGCGTCTCTATGTTGTTGTGCTGAAAGTTCAACTGCTTGATCTAAGTTATCAGTTGCTATACCTTTTTCAATAGCGGGTAAAGACTCAGCACAGATAATCCTATCAGTTCCTATTAATTTAGCCAGTTTGGCTATTTCTAATTTGAAACCATCTAAAGTTCTTTGATACAACTCATCTTCAAAAACCCTGCTTGAATTAAATGCGGCTACCAATACTAATCTTTTTGCCATTTCCGGATCATTTTGAACTGACGCTATAATCGATTTGACAGTGTCTATCAAATTAGCTTTAGGGTCATCACCCCTACAGGTTAAAAATACTACGAATGGTTCAAGTTTCTTTCCATCGCTATCAGAACCAACACTCTGTACTATTTGATTAGACCATTCCTCAAGGATAGGTAGTGTTTCTCTGAGCTCACCACTTTGATCATATTCTTCAAACCGTTTAATAAATGAACCTGGATCATAAGCAATCGGTCCTACTCCAACACCTTTATCTAATGAGCTTCTATTTGCTGAAGGTATTATATCCTTTACTAAATCTACATATTTTTTAAACAATTCATCAAATGGCTTTTTCCATATTAAAGAGTGCACATTTAATGGAGATGAAAAAACTGACGAAAATAAGTGTGCTGCCATTTTTGGGTCTTGTACAAACCACTCATCAAATGATTCAATATCTATTGCAGGAATATGCCAAAAACGGCTGTGTTTTATTGATTTATTTTTTTCTAAAAATACAGATTTTATAGTCTCAAATCGCATCAATTCATCTCTATTTTCTGCACCAATTATTTGACTTATAAATTCAGGATCATAATTGCCTTCAAATAGAGCACTAACAAAACAATCATGAGGATCATTTAAATGAAAGATAGGATTATTAACTTTGGCACCTTCTTCTAAAGCTGTCGTTGCAGTGGCAATTGAATATAAAAAGAAATTCTTCCAAGCTTCATAATATTTTGCTGGCGCATTTTTAAATGCATTACTAACCAATGGGCTAGTATCACGTTCTCTCATTAAATGCACCAAATCCCAAATATAAACATCTGTAGCAGGGGCTTTAGAATTAGTAAATGTTGATCTATCACAATCAACTTGTCTATAGATTACATTCGTATCTCTATCTGGGATATTTGCTTGATCTTGAGGTGCAGATAAGACTATGACTCTGTCTACTTCTCCACTTTCGACTAGATCATAATATGAACCATATAGTGCTGTTCCCCAGCCATTAGATCCGTTCTTTTTAATCGGAGCGTGAATTACTACGAAAACTGTAGGTTTGTCGGCAACTTTTTGAATAGATGATAATCCCATAATTAAAATCTCGCCATTACACATGGACTGTTATAAATTATAAAAATACTACTAGTTGCGTCATGCTCCGGTGAGGAGCCGATAATGTTCGAATAATCGATAGTTACCGTCGTCGCAACCTCTTGTTGAGGTTGGATCACCGTGTTTCTCCTAATATTTAATCTACTTTGTAGATACCAATTTCAAATCTATATTAATACAGATGTACCTTTAATACCAATATTAATCATTTTATCCATTAACCTGCACTTATAGTATTCGCATAGCTACACGCTAGAGTAATTACATGAATTCTAACGAGAACGATACTGACAATAACGAAAAACCCTTCACCTCTAAGGCACCATTGCCATCAAAATACCTGGTTTGGGCAGATTGTGAGATGACAGGTCTAGATACTGAGTCAGACACACTCGTAGAAATTGCACTTGTAGTTACTGATTCGGACCTAAATATTATAGATCCAGGAATTGATATAGTAATTCAAGAAACTGGTGAGAAGCTAGATTCCATGAAAGATATCGTAAAAAAGATGCATGAAAAATCTGGATTAACAAAAGAGATTTTAAACAGTAATGTATCTTTAAAAGAAGCAGAAACAATGTGCCTTAAGTATTTGCGAAAATTAGGAATACAAGGAGGCTCTGCTCCTCTTTGTGGAAACTCGATAGGAGTTGACCGACGATTCTTGGATAAATATATGCCAAAGTTAGATTACTTTTTACACTATAGAAGTGTTGATGTTTCTTCATTTAAAGAATTATGTCGACGTTGGTACCCGGATATTTTTAAAGCAAGGCCAGAAAAATTAGGAAACCATCGTGCGCTCGATGATATTCTAGGTTCTATTGATGAGATGAAATATTACCGTGATCATATGCTCAAATAATTTTTAGGGTCTGTCCTACAAGCCTAGTTATCCAAAACCATATTATATAAGCCGTCTAAAAGATCAGTACAACTTATAGTTATTTGAGCAAGATCTAGTTGACGCATAATTGCAACCAATATACATATGCCGCCTACAATTAAATCTGCTCGTTCTGGGTCTAGCCCCGGGTTAAACTTTCTCGTTTCTAAATCTTCAGTTGCTAAAGTTCGAAATATCTCTTCAATCATTTCTCTAGTTAAAACAAAGCCATGTAATTTATCGAAATTAAATTTTGTTAAACCAATCTCAATTGCACCAACTGTTGTAAAAGTTGCTGCTACTCCAATGAATGTTTTTGCATTGGCAAGCACATTATTACTCGATATTGCATCACTTATTGAATCCCGAACATCTCTAATTGCGTTTGTTAATTCTTCTGGTTTAGGTGGATCGCTATGGAGATATCGTTCAGTTAATCTAGAACTTCCAATAGGTATAGACACATATGATTCGCATTTAGATACATCAGTTAATGAACTAACTCCTATTTCAGTTGAGCCTCCCCCTATATCGATTACTGCCAGTGGAAGTGGTGAATCTTCAAAACTAAAACCACTAACAGCACCAGCAAAGCTTGCATTTGCTTCATAGTTACCATCAATAACTATTGCTTTTACAGCATCTATATCATTCAATGTATTAATAAAATCTTTACCATTAGATGAATTTCTACATCCTGCAGTAGCAAAAACATTAATTTGCTTCGCCTCGAATTTTTTTGCTTTTTCAACAAATTCTTCAACTTGTAATCTTGTTCTTGTCATTGCCTCATCAAGTAACTTGCCCGTGTTTTCTATACCTTGTCCTAAACGCGTCAAGGCAATCTCACGTGTTAGTTCAGTTCCTGTTTCACTATCTTTTACTAAAAGTCTTGTGGTGTTAGTTCCTATGTCGATAATTGCAACTATCATACTATCCTTTTATTTGACTCGTCTTGACTCGAGGCGACCTTTCGTTCCCTATGATTAATAAAGTCAGTCTTGGCGATTTCATCTAAAGTCCACTGCCCAATAATATCATCATTAGTAGCCAAAAGATTGGCGACATGAGCATGAAGACATTTGACACCTTTCCTTGTTCCACCCACTCCACCGCTGGGTTTTGGACCTACAAAAGATGGGTCAATCAATGCATTCCTAGCAAATTCATATTTATCATGAACTTTTTGTATTTCACTAATATCAATCTCTTCTTGAACTTTTTTTATTGCTCCTGAACTTTCTAGTTTAGATATTTTATTAAAGATATCAGATTCCAAAATCCAATAACGAGTAGGCATAGGGGTACCATCATAAAAAAATGGCGAATTTTCTATGATCAATGGAGTAGCTTCATCATAGACAATTATCTGAAATTCACCTTGAGGATCTTTACCTAAAAGATTTGCAACTTTTGATATATCAACTTGGGATGGTTCTTTCCAACTCGTTGGCTTAATAAATTTCATAGCTACAGTTTATCGTGTTGGCTGTTGTATGTATTAGTACTAAGACGTACAACAGCCAACACGGATTATGGATTTTATTTTCCAGTAACTATATATGCATCTTCACCTGGTTTTATTAAATGATATTCTTCACGTGCTAATTTTTCAATTTCACTATCTTTAGATAAGTTAGTACGTTCTTTCTTCATTTTTACATTAGCTTCTTTTAATATTTGCAATTTATGCTGTTCGGTTTTTAATTTTGATGTCTCAGCGTAGTACGCACGTATCGGATAAACATATATAAACATAATCGCAACTACTGTTAGCAAAATTAGTACACAAGCAATTATTATTCTATGGTGATTTAATTGATTCGAAGAATTATTCTTATTATGAACTGTATTTTTTGCATATTTCGTACGATTAATAGTTGCAGTATTCATTCGCGTCATTTTAGTTATAATTAATCAACTGTTGGTGAATACACTTCTTCCAGCATAAACAGCCCTATCACCTAGTTTTTTCTCGATTCTCAATAATTGATTATATTTAGAAACCCTATCTGTACGTGCTGGAGCTCCAGTTTTTATTTGTCCGCAGTTAGTGCCGACAGCCAAATCTGAAATTGTACTATCATGAGTTTCACCACTTCTATGACTTACCACACATTTATAGTTATTCTTACTTGCCAAGTTCATAACATCTAAAGTTTCCGTTAAAGTACCGATTTGATTTAATTTGATCAATATAGAATTAGCAATATTTTGGTCTATTCCCATTTGCAAACGCTCAACGTTAGTTACGAAAAGATCATCGCCTACTAACTGTAGAGAAGACGAAAGTTTCTCTGTCATATATTTCCAACCAGACCAATCATCTTCATCTAAACCGTCTTCAATAGATATTATAGGAAAATCTGCTGCCAAAACAGCAAGATAATCTGTTAATTCCGCCGAAGAAAAATTCTCACCGAGACCGGCCAAATTATATTTACCTTCTTGATAAAACTCTGAGGCCGCAACATCTAAGGCAAATGCAATGTCGTCACCTAAAGAATAACCAGCCTTTTCTACTGCTTCACTTATTAAAGACAGTACATTCTTTGGTGTATCAATATTGGGTGCAAATCCACCTTCATCACCGAGTCCAGTTGATAAACCTCTATCCTTCAATATCGATTTAAGTACATGATAAATTTCTGAACCCCAGCGTAAAGCTTCACTAAATGTACTTGCCCCTATTGGCAAGATCATGAATTCTTGAAAATCTATATTTGATGCAGCATGTGCTCCACCATTTAAAATATTCATCATAGGAACTGGCAATATATGCCCATCATTATTTAGCGATTCAAATAATGCCTTATTTTCATTATTTGCATTTGCATATGCAACAGCTAAAGAAACACCAAGAATTGCATTTGCTCCCAAATTTGATTTATTTTTTGTACCATCAAAATCGCACATTTTCATATCGATGTCTTTTTGATTTCCTACTTGGCTACCTATAATTATTTTTGAAATTTGATCGTTAACGTTACTGACAGCATTTTGAACACCCTTTCCTGCATATCGCGAATTGTCCCCATCTCTTAATTCACAGGCCTCATGGATACCAGTGCTTGCACCACTAGGAACGGCAGCTACACCTTTTATGCCATTTTCTAATTCAACATTCACCTCAAGAGTGGGAAAACCACGCGAATCTAATATTTCAATTGCTTGCACTAGTTTAATTTTCATTTTTTTCCTGTTCTTTAATTAATTTCCATTGTTTCTCAACTTCTTCAACAGTTTTAGCTTCACTGTCACCAAAAACATGCGGATGTCTACGTATCAATTTCTCAATTAAGTTTGAAACAACGTCATCAAAAGTAAATTCATTAGCTTCGCTTGCTAATTGTGAATGCAATAATACTTGAAGTAAAACGTCGCCAAGTTCATCTTTCAAATTTGTATAATCTTTAGTATTCTCAAAATCTTCTAAAACTTCACAGACCTCTTCGACTTCTTCAATAAAATATTTAGTCAATGATTCATGCGTTTGTTTTAGGTCCCAAGGACAACCGTTTTCTGGGTCCCGTAATTCAGCAACGATATCAACAGCTTTAGCTATTTCCATATTGCTCAATATTAAGTACTAGGAACAGTGTCTTGGACTGCATTTGGAATCGTTGAAACAGGGACATCTTTTTTAACGTCAGACGTTTTTGTTTCATTTTTTACAATAGATGGAATACCTTGTTCATCTTTTTGAACCTTACCATATTTTTTTGATACCTTAATTTTTGCATCTTTAGTACCTTCGGTAACCTTTTGAAATGCTTGTTCCGATGTATCTTTCTTCATTGCTTCAATAATTTGGTCTTTTTTATCAGAAACTGGTGAAAGTTTACTTACCTCAATTATGTGATAGCCAAATTCTGTCTTTACGGGATTTGAAATTTGTCCTGGAGTTAAAGTCTTAGCGCCATTTTCAAATTCCTTTACAAAAGCTCCGTCTACTAAGCAACCCAGGTCACCGCCTTGCGCACCACTTCCTGTATCAGTAGATTTTTCTTTTGCTATTGCTTCAAATTTACCAGGGTCAGCATCTAACTCTGATTTAATAGCTTTAGCTTCGGCTTCGGTAGCAACTAAAATATGACTTACTTCCAATTTATTAGGACATGATTTTTCATAAAAAGCTTTAATCTCTTTATCACTTGGTGTTTCTAAACCACGAGAGAATGCCGCTTCTTGTGAAAGTCCACTAATCAATCTATCTTTAAAAGATTTACTAAAACCATCCCAAATCTTCTTATCTGCTTTTTCGTCTCCAGAAGCAAAAAATGATTTAGCATTTTTTTCAGCAGTCTTTTTATCTGCATCAGTTATTTTTAATTTAGCTGCAATTCTTGCTTCTTTAATTGCAAGTATTTGTAATTGAATATTTACCCATGTTGCTTTTATATCAGGTGACAATTTACCTTTAACCAAAAACGGTTGTGAAGGGTCACTAAATTGGTCAGTAAATGTTTTGTTAGTCTCTAATTGTTTTAAGTCAGCATCTATATCTTTTTCAGAAACAGAAAGCTTATTGTAGGTCAAACCTGCTTTATCGCCAAAACCAAGTTCATTTTTGACGGTTCCACAAGATGTTAACGCGAAAATAGCAATTGTTATAAGTATTATTGTTTTAAATTTATTCACTGAACTAGATTAGCTGTTTTGTGTCATACATTGCCGAAATAAAGGCAATTAAAGTCACGGGAATATCATTATTTGTTATATTTAATGTAGACCTTATCGTTTTTAGCTCTATAACGATCTCGCTTTGCCCTAAAATATGGGCTTCTTTATAAATCGCATCTTTGAATACTCTTTGTAAACGTATTTGTTGACTCTGGCTCAATTGTGCACCTATAAATCTATAAAATTGGCGACTTCGCAGCACTGATGAAATTCCGACCAATTGACAAGCAACTCTTAATTTTGTAATCTCAATCAAATTTTCACAAACTGTTGGCATTATGCCAAAGCGATCTTTTATTTCTATAGATATTTCGTCAATTTCGTTTTCTGTTTTTGCAATTGAAAGCCTGCGATAGAGATCAAATCTTTGATCTTGGGTTGCAACATAATCTTGTGGTATTAATGCATCACCGGGAATGTCAATTGTTACGTCTACAAGTTCTTCTTTTTCTATACCATTTAATTCATCGATTGCTTCTGTGACCATTTCGCAATACAAGTCAAAACCAACCGCTGCAATATGGCCAGATTGTACATCTCCTAGCAATGATCCAGCGCCACGTATTTCTAAATCGCGCATAGCTATTTTGAAACCAGATCCTAATTCTGTAAATTCACCAATAGTTTTTAATCGTTCATAGGCTAAGTGGCTTAACGCCTGATTCTTTGGTGAAAATAAATAGGCATAAGCTCGTTGTCCTCTACGACCAACACGTCCACGTAGTTGATATAGTTGTGCTAGTCCTAAAGTGTCTGCTCTATCGACTATTAGTGTGTTTACTGCTGGAAGATCCAGCCCTGATTCTACAATCGTTGTAGAAATTAGAACATCGTATTTGCGGTCATAAAAATCATTAACTACATTTTCTAATTGATTATCTCTCATCTGTCCGTGTGCAGTAACAACCCTAGCTTCGGGTATTAAATCACGAATTTTATCTGCGAAATGCTCGAGGTCTTTTACCCTATTATGCACAAAGAAAACCTGACCTTCTCGTAAAAGCTCTCTTCTAATTGCCTCTGCAACAGCACGTTCATCATACTCATGTACATATGTCAAAATTGGTTGTCGATTTTCTGGTGGAGTTGTAATCATTGACAAATCCCGGATACCTGTAAGTGACATTTCCAAGGTACGCGGAATAGGAGTTGCGGTTAAAGTGAGCACATCAACATTATGAGCAAAATGCTTAATTGCTTCTTTGTGACTTACTCCAAACTTCTGCTCTTCATCTACAATCAATAATCCTACATCTTTAAATTTAATATCTTTACTTAATAATCTATGTGTTCCAATCACAACATCTACTAGACCATCTTTTACATCTTGAACAATTTTATCTTGCTCTTTTGAAGTTTTGAATCGTGATAATGTCTCTACTCTTAATCCAAATGGTGAGAATCTTTCTTCGAATGATATTCCATGTTGCGTTGCTAATAATGTGGTTGGAACTAATACTGCTACTTGACGAGAATCTTGTGTTGCTTTAAAAGCTGCACGCATAGCTACTTCTGTTTTTCCGAAACCAACATCGCCACATATCAATCTGTCCATTGGATGAGCAGTTTCCATATCAACTTTAACTTCTTCGATAGCACGTGCTTGATCTATTGTTAACTCAAATGGAAACAAATCTTCCATTTCTTTTTGCCATGGTGTATCCGGACTGTATTGGATACCTGAAGAATTTATTCGTTTTCTGTACAACACAACTAATTCTTGAGCTATTAGATTTACTTGGTTTTTTACCGAGCTTCGCGTCTTTTCGAAATCTGAACCACCGAGTTTATGTAATGTTGGTTTTTCTCCACCGATATATTTTCGAACTAAACCTACTTGGTCACTAGGTACAAAAAGTTTATCGCTTCCTTTAAATGAAAGTATTAAATATTCGCGTGTTACTCCCACCATTGTTTTTGTTTCTAAACCCTCAAAACGACCAACACCATGATGATGATGTACTACATAATCGCCCACAGACAGATCATCATAAGTTTGAACAGCTCGTTTATTTGTCGTAGTCCGACGACGAACATAGCGTTTACCTGCTAGTTCGTGATCAGTAATAATCGCGATTTTGAAAGTAGAACATATTGTTCCTTCTTCAATATCGCCAACACATGAATAGATACCAGGTTGAAAGGCTAATGTTTGATCTATCTTGTCTAACGAGATTATACTAAGACCCTCATCGGATAATTTATTAGATAATCGATTAACACCAGCAACTGAGTCTGAAACTAGGAAAACTGAATTACCAACATTTTTTAAGTCATTTAACTTTGTAACTAATTCACCAATATCGCTTCTAGTTGTATTAAAGCCAAAACCAGCGATTGATGCAACATTTGGTGATTTAGGTACACTATCCCAGAAAGTTTTTAAGTTTGAAACATTGCTTAAGGTTTCAAAGTCAACAAACATTGAAGGAGTATTTTCTAATTTTGCATCCCAGGTAACACTTAATGTTTTACTTAATGCTTCTTCTTCATTCTTTAAGTCTTCCAAGCGAGATTCAATTTGACCGCTATCACAAAACACTATTGGATCACTTGGTTTTAATAATGATAGAAATCCGAGTTTATCCTCAGTTAAAAATGGTAGGAATGATTCCATACCTTCAAAAATCAAACCTTGTTCAATTTTTAGGAATGATTCTTGAGCCCATGGATGTTCTATCGCAGCTTTTTTTGCTTTTTCTTTTAATGAATCATTTACAATTAATTCTCTTGCTGGTGCTATTACGATCATTTCGAGTTTTTCAACACTTCTCTGATCACTTAAAGAAAATGTGTTTATCCGCTCAACGGTATCTCCCCAAAATTCAATACGAATAGGGTGTATTGATGTTGAACAGTAAATATCTAATATCGATCCACGTATAGCGAACTCGCCTCTAGCTTCAACTTGTTGTTCACGCGAGTAACCAATTTCAACGAGCTTACTAATGAGGAAATCTTGAGAAAAATCTTTTCCAATTGTTATTTTTATTTCTACTTCTATAGCATCAAAAATTCTTGAAAGCTTTTGACATATTGCACGTGCTGATCCAACAATGACTTTTGGTCTTTTAAGTGATCCCATTCTTGAGATTACATGTGATCGAATACCCATTGTTTCAATGGAAGGCGAAATACGTTCGAATGGAAGCGTTTCCCAACATGGCAATAGTTCAACATCACTTGGATCAATAAATGCTTTTATATCTGCACTTAAAGATTCAGCTTGCGCAATAGTTGATGTGACGACAACTATAGATTCTTCATTATGTTGTTTAGACATAATTGCACTAGCTAGTGCGCGTGAGCGCGACGGCACTACCAATGAATCACCAATAGTTGTCCTGAATATGTCTCCTATTGACGACTTAGCAAAGGCATTTGATATATTTGAAAATATGGCTGACTGATCGTTATTCATAAAACTATTAATGTATTTGGTTCATAGCATTTGCTATATCAGTATTAATTATTAATTCAATAGCATCCGCTGCATGTTCACAAGATATTTTAAATTCTTCTGTTTCTTTTTTAGAAAATGCTTTAAGAACATGACTAGCCCCTCGTGACGAATGAGTTGGTTTACCAATACCAATTCTGATTCTTATGAAATCTGAAGATTGTATGTGGTCCTTAATTGATTTCAATCCATTGTGTCCTGCTAAACCTCCGCCAACTTTTATTTTTACATCACCTAACTCTAAATCGAGTTCATCTTGTATAACTATAAGTTGCTTAGGTTCCGATTTATATCTTCGAATGATTTCTCCAACACCTTTGCCCGAATCATTCATATAAGTTGTAGGTTTTGCAATCAGTACTTTTTTATCACCAATCCGTATAGTATCGGCCATCGAATTTGGTGTTTCTTTCTTTAATGATCCTCCATAACGATTGCACAAAATATCTATCACTAAATAGCCGACATTGTGTCTCGTTAGTTCATATTCTTTACCAGGGTTTCCTAGCCCTACAATAATAAAATCCACGACAATTAGATTAGATGAAATTACTATTAAATATGAAAAGCAGTAATTAAAATATTATTTTGCTTCTTTAGCAGGAGCTGTATCGCCAGGAGCTTCACCAGCTGCTTCGGCTGATGCCGCTGATTGCTCGGCTGATGCCGCTGCTGCTTCTGCATCTGCTGCTTCTTCTTCGGCAGTTATTGTACGTGGAGCTAATACAGAACATAATGCAAGATCGTCTTCGCCAATAGCTACAACGCCTGCAGGTAACTTAAGTTCGCTTAATAATAGCACTCCACCAATTTCCATTTCAGAAACATCGTGTTCAATCGAATTAGGAATATCGTTAGGCTTCGCAGAAACAGTTATCGTAAATTCTGACTGGTCAAGCATACCGCCATCTTTAACTCCAACAGCTTCACCTTCGAGGTGTAGAGGTACTTG
>JAGPDB010000020.1 GCA_018057765.1 Acidimicrobiia bacterium | reverse complement strand
AATTGGTCCCGTGGTGAAGTCTGGAGTTCACGCCGCCCTGTCAAGGCGGAGGTCGCGAGTTCAAATCTCGTCGGGACCGCTTCACATACTAAAAAGGTAGGCTTCTACTACCCGAAGAGTATGTGTGTGGCTGGGTAGCTCAGTCGGTAGAGCACACGCCTGAAAAGTGTGGGGTCACCGGATCGACGCCGGTCCCAGCCACAAAAATTTCTTTAATTATTTTTATATTTTGGTTTTAACCCTAAAGTTTTGCGTACAAGTTTTGTTTGTTTAGAAAATTGTTCTAAGTTAAAAGGAGCAAGCGATAATAAATACTCAAAAGAATTTTCTCGTGTCCAATCTGAATTACCTTGTCCAAGTTCTTCTACTCCGCTAGCAATCATAGTTAAATATGCAGTAGTTGCTGGATTTAAGAAATGATCACTATCTGCATGTTGTTCAATTAAATCTTCTGGAAGAGACACTTTTAACACAGCTAAATTATTTTTTATAGTTTCTTTATCTTCTATATCAAATATTGGTTGACCTAAATAACTTTGAACTAATGCCATCTCATAACTAAATGGCGAAGTAAAACATATTGCGCGCAATGTTTCTCCATCAACATCAACATCACCTAAATACAACAGTCCGGAATAATGACCTTCAATATTGATCTCATATTTTTCCCCATTAGGGAGAATTATGGCATTATTGCCTGTACGATTTCGCAAGTCAATTAAAGGGTTTTCCAATGTTAATGAATAAATTAGTTCTTCAGCTAGTTCTATTTGACCAATTCCCAAATCATTTTCTTGGCTCATGACATCACAAAATTGCTCGATAGTAATTGGGTATCCAGCAGAAAGCATTTCTTTTCTTTGAATAATATCACTCAATAATTCTGTTTTCACATTCACATTCCGAAGTCCATCAAATTCAAAACCTTCTTCTAAATGTTTGAAGCCGACTGTTCCTAATCCACCAAAATGATTATTACCTATTCCGCTGTATGGAGCCTCCCCCCATACATCATTAGACCTCGCAAAATATACATGATGGATATGGCTAGCTAAAACAACCTTATTTGTAGGCGGTGTATTATCCCTACACCCTTTGTAAATTCTGTGTGTACCCTTTACTGGACCACCACTAATATATGCCATGAACCTTGCAGTTCTCATGTTTGAACCTATTGAGGCATATAGTATTTTTTTATCATTTGACATTTGTTTAATTATATTTCAAATATAACATGAAAAAACCAGTCAACATCCCCCGTTAACTGGTTTTAAAAAATTATATTGCAGATAGATTTAGTATCAACAAGTATGCGAAGGTTTAGCCTTCTACGTCTTGCTCTACTTCAGCTAAAAATGATTTGATTTCTGAAGCTTTAAATCTTCGGTGACCACCAAGTGTTCTGATAGCAGAAATTTTTCCTGAGCGTGCCCAACGTGTTACCGTCTTTGGATTCACTCTGAACATTGCTGCGACTTCTGATGGAGTCAATAGAGCTTCTTCGTCATAATTGGTAGCCATTGCTTCCCCTTTTCCTTTGTATACGATCTACCCGTTGTGGGCTAATTCGTTGCAATTGCCGAGTGTTAACTTGTTAATTACTTAAGTTAATATCATAGTACATTAATCTACGATGTGCAAAATGCCTAGTTCGGGGTATATTACGCAATACGAGTATAATTTGAATATATACAAATACCCCTAAATGGGTAACATATTTATGCGTTATCTAGCAGGACATTCCCATTGCCTTTAGCTATTTCACCTATTAAATATGATTTACGTCCTGATGTCTCGATTATTTGCTGAATTTTCGAAACGGACTCCTTATTTACAACTAAAACATATCCTATACCTAGATTGAAAACTTTTTCCATTTCACTTAAGGCAACATTACCATGTCGTGCAATCTCGCTAAATATTTGTGGTACTTCCCAAGAGCCACGAGTAATTTGAGCATTAAGATTCTTAGGCAACACACGAGCAACATTACTTCTAATGCCACCACCTGTAATATGTGCACAGCCATGTACACCATTTACGATATCACCACACTGAGTATCGGCATATATTTTTTGCATTACAGAAGAATAAATTACACTAGGATCAATCAAAGCATCTCCAAGTGAAATATCTGCACCTTTCCATGCTGGAGTATCAAGGGGACGAGCCGCTTTTGCCTTCTCACCAATAAATATATCTCGCACTAAAGTAAATCCATTTGCACGAATATTTGGTGAATCAATACCTATAATAATATCGCCTTCACTTATATTTTGTGGACGAATTTTTGTACGTTCAACTACACCAACAGCAGTTCCACTTAAATCAAAATGTCCAGGTTCTATGAGTCCACGATGATCCGACATCTCACCACCAATTAGTGGAACATCTGCCAAAAGACATCCCTGGGATACTCCTTTAACTATCTGTTCCATTACGTCAGGGTCCATTATTCCGACTGCAACATAATCAAGAAAGAAAAGTGGTTTTGCACCCTGGGCTGCTATGTCATCAACATTAGCTGCTACTAGGTCTATACCAATAGTGTCATATTTTCCAAGCTCAAAAGCTATTTCGCTTTTTGTGCCAACGCCGTCTGTACCAGAAACCAAAACTGGTTGCTTGTATTCTAAAGGATCGAAGGCGAGACATCCCCCAAAGCTTGTCTCGCCACTCGAAAGCACGTTCTCATTATAAGTAGATTTAACATGATCTTGAATCAATTTAACTGAGGCTTCGCCAGCTTCAATATCTACCGCATAAGTTGTTGAGTCTGTTTTTGTCAAAATGCACCTTTAGAGTTAGATCCTTCGACCGGCTTAGCTAGCTCAGGATAACCAGAGGACGAAGTCGCCTCAGGATGACTATCTTTAGTTGAGAAAAATACTGGAACGAAACCTGAGCTTGTTTCAGTTTCAGTTTCAGAAATTTGTTTCAATTCGTCAGCATCAACCTCGATTGCAACATCCACATCATACTTTCCAGTTAGACATGCTGTACAAAAAGAATTGGGTGATGAGTCAGTGGCTCGTATCATTGCATCGACGTTCAGATAGCTTAATGAATCGGCACCTATATAGTCACAAATCTCGCCAACACTCATATTCGCTGCCAAAAGTTCGTTACGAGAACCAGTATCAATACCAAAAAAGCATGGCCATCTGTATGGAGGTGAGGATACGCGAAAATGAATTTCTTTCGCACCGCTTTCACGCAACATCGCAATTAATGCTTTGGTCGTTGTGCCCCGAACAATTGAATCATCAATAACTACCAACGATTTACCTTCGATATTTTCACGAATAGGATTTAGTTTCATTTTTACATTTTTAGCGCGCGTTTTTTGGTCGGGAGAAATAAACGTACGTCCAACATAACGATTTTTTACGACGCCATCACCATACGGTATTCCAGTTTCTCGAGCAAAACCCTGTGCTGCTGGTACACCAGATTCTGGAACAGGCATTACCATGTCTGCATTGATTGCAGGTGCTTGACGCGCCAATTCTTCACCCATTCGTTGGCGAACAGCATGTACTGATTTACCATATAGTTGCGTGTCGGGTCTGGCGAAATAAACGAATTCAAAAACACAAAGTTTCGGTCGCGCTTCTATAAATCGTAATGATGTAACTCCATCATCATTAATGATTACCATCTCACCTGGCTCAATATCGCGAACAAAATGTGCGCCCATAATGTCTAAAGCACATGATTCACTAGCTAAGGCCCAGCCATTTTCAAGTTTTCCTAAAACTAATGGGTGATAACCCTGCGCATCCCTAGCTCCAATTAAGGTATCTTCATTCATGAAGACCATTGAAAAAGCGCCTTCGAGTTGAGGCAAAACTTCACCTAGAGCAATTTCTAATGGTGAAGATATTCTGTCGTCCACATTAGTGATTGAGGACTGTGAATTCAATCCCTCTACATCATTTTTAGTCATAACACGTTCAATAAGTTGTGCTACTAAATCTGAATCAGATGTCGAATCGATACCATATGTAGGTTGCGAGATACCAGGAAATTGTCCTAATAATTCTTGTAATTTATCCGTGTTGGTTAAATTTCCATTGTGGGCAATAGTGAAACCCATGTCTCCAATAGAACGAAATAAAGGTTGCGCATTTTCCCAATGAGAAGAACCCGTGGTTGAATAACGAACATGACCTATAGCAATATCACCGTCGAGTGGAGCAAGTTTTCTTTCATCGAATGCATGAGAAACAAGTCCCATATCTTTTACTATAGTAATTTCTTCTCGATCACTGGTTGCAATTCCTGCTGACTCTTGACCGCGGTGTTGTAAAGCAAATAAACCTAAATACGCAAGACTTGAAGTTATTTCACCGGGAGAATACAGGCCAACAATTCCGCACATTAATTATATTCTAGCTTGTTAGTGTTGTTGTTGACGAATGCCTTGGAATGTTTATAAGACAGGACATAATTCGAAGCTAAATTGAGCTTCGACAGGATCAGGTAAAGCGAGTTCAAATGTTCCGTCACTTACATTAATTTTAATATTGGCACCTAGTTTAGCTTGCCGATAAACATCCTCATCAACAACCATACAAAAACGTTTGTCACCCTTTTGTTCTTCAACAAATATGAGGTATTGCTCTTTATCAGTAGTTTTATTAACGTTGGGTTCATATGAATTAATACATTTTATATTTGTTCTGGAAAACTCTGGTTTATTAGGTTTTGAAACAGGTATAGGTGTACAAGTACCAAGGTCTGCTAAATGATTTAATTTTACAAAACTGTAATAACGCTGTTGGTAGATATAGCCAACAAGAATTTCATAGTCGTATTTGGTCTCATATACAGGTTCACAATGTTCGTCTTTTTCTGCAAAACATAATTTACCCCAACAGTCAGGATCGTTTATGCCTATTTCGAAGAATCCGTCTTCTACAGCTTGACATCTATCTACTACTTTTTCTAATTCGAGTTTACGAACTTCTCCACTAGGTAAAGTATCCGCATTATTAAATTTGACCCAGTTCGGTTTTACATCTTTTATCACTTTGTCATCAAAATTACTTTTAAGTCTTGGATCTGTTTTAGATTTTTTGCCTTTCCAAACTACTTTTCGTCCCTTTACGTCCGGCCCTTCTTCGGGCATAGTGTCAGCTAATCCCGGTTCCCATCTATCACCTATAACATCGGTTTCTGTAGTCTCATCAAAACCCGTAACTTGACCTTCGACAGGAGAAGAACATGAAGTAAAAAAACCCAATACAACAGCTGTAAAAATAGGCGCGATTCTTCTTTTGGCTAAATTTTTCATGAAGTATAATTATAAAACAAAAATCAAAATAAGACAAATGCGACACTGACTATATTTCGACCTAAAGAATAGATTTCATTCTATTACCTATGAAATTTATTATCTTAAAATGATGTGGTCGTGCCTGGGCGTGGTAAATACCTTTTTCAACCGAGAACATATATGATACACAACAAGCCAACAAAACTGGCAGGGCAATAGCCACGCCAAAGAGCTCCATTCCAATTACTGCACTGGCGATTGGTGTATTCGAAGTACCTCCAAATACTGCTACTAAACCGAGAGCAGCGATAAAAGCCACGTCCATTTTGAAAAATCTTCCAAAGCTATAAGCTAAACCTGCGCCTAGTGTAGCCCCAATAACAAATAGTGGAGTTACCTCTCCCCCGATAAATCCAAAGCTCAATGCAATTACTGTGACAAGGATTTTAATTGCGAAAACGCTAAGTGCAACGTTGTTCCCATACATTGCGTCTTTAATTAACGATATAGACAGGCCTTGGTATTGGCTTCCGAAACCATAGAAAGCAATTATCAAAATGATTCCGCCGATGAATGGTCGCAATGGAGAATATTTTATTTTGTTAGAAAAGTTTTTTTGTAAAAATCGAATCGATAGCGAAAAAATATTACTAGTAATACCAAAAATGATACCTAAAATTAGTATCTTTGCCCAAAATGAAATGCTCAAATGGTCATTAAAAGAAAAACTTATATTTGGATAGTCGAAATGATGATAACCAGTTAATAGCACCATATAGTTACCTATAAACGATGTTGCAAGCACGGGTAAAATCAATTCAATTTTTAGTTTTCCAATTTTTTGTACTTCTAAAGCAAAAATTGCGCCGGCTAAAGGTATACCAAACACGGCGCCAAATCCACCAGCTTTTGCACAAACTAAAATTACTTTTCTAGATTTGTCATTTTCTTTTAATAATTTTAACTTCGAAAAAAACATTTCAGCAAGGCTCGATGAAAGTTGTAGTGCAGTACCTTCACGTCCGACTGATGCACCGAATAGGTGACTGAGCCAAGTCCCCACCATAACGAAAAAGCCCATTTGACGAGGTAAAAGCTTTGTTGGTTCATGTAACTGGTTTATAACTAAATTCGTACCCTTGGAAGATTCTCCACCATATCTAAAATATATATAACCAATAAAAAATCCTGCTAATGGCAATAGATAAACTAACCAAATGTTTTCAATTCGAATTTCACTAACCCAATCTAAAACATACAAAAAAAGTGCAGATGAGAGCCCGGCCAATATCCCAATGGGAATTGTGTAAATAAGCCAACGCAGTTGTGTTCGAAGTTGCATTCTTAGCTTCATCATAGAGTATCCATCTAAGTTGCTTTCATTAGAGGTTCGTTAGAGTACCAAATAATAATAGCTTGATGGACACTATTCGAATTACTATTTTATATAAGATAATTAATTGCGGTACTTTCTAGAAATCTAGACCACCAAAGCCTCCAGGAGGAGGAGGAGGAGATGAAGGTGTCGGTGCATTCGTGGGTACCTCGCCACTTGGGTCTCTTACTTTATTGGTACCAATAGCAGCGACATTTATTGCAAAACTAGATCCTAATAGTGCTTTCCCTACATCACCATAAAGAGCACTGGTGCTAGCTTCAGGCTTATTAACCATTTGGGCTGGAGTATCACCAGGAGAAATGGGCTCAGGATCAACTTTAGTGTGATTGCTCATAAAAAAGGCGCCCATGCCTAAGGCAAAAAGGCCTGCTCCTGTTACCCGAAGCCGAGTTATCAATTATTGGAGATTCATATTAATCCTTTAGTATCTTTTATTACCATATATGCCATTTCATTTTTTGTCAAGCCATTTACTGCCGAGACCATAAAAAGCAAGGAAGTAAAGTCAAGAGTTACCTTCTGGATTACCTGTGTCCTGTATAAATCCGACTCTGGCATTGGGACAAAGCCCAAGAATAATTGGTAGCTAATAGGCGAAGTTACCCCAACAGGCGGTATTCTTTATTTGTGATTTTAGATAATGAAGCCAACCCACACGTAGGTTATTGCATTTGGCTAAGTGGCCGGCCTGGTTCTGGCAAGCATACTTTGGCACGACTTGTATATGGAGAACTCACACGACGCAATATTGTATGCGAATTACTTGAACGTGATTCAGTAGCCCGTTCATTAGATTTGGGCCCAAGACTCGTTGGAGATGGCACTACTGATACTAGACGTTTAGGTTGGATTTCAACATTGCTTGCAAAACATGGTGTAACTTCTATTGTTGTAGCAGACACTACGTGGACAGACGCGGCGGAAGAAACTCGAGTTAATATCAATAATTTTGTTGAAGTATTTATAGATACGCCACAAGACCTCTGCATTGAACGCAAAGGATCCGATGCAGCAGTTGATTACAGCAAACCTATAGCACCAGAACTTAGAGTTTTAACCCATGACAGAGACGAAGTTGCAAGTGCTGCACAAATAATTTCTTTTTTAGAGCTACGTGGGCTTTTTACTTAATTTATAAATATTGATACACAAACAGCTTGGGATCATTTATTCCCACAAATTGAATCTATTGACTCTTCAACAGAAATCACTAAAGAATCCACAATAGACAAAATCCATGAACAATGGCCTGTTACATCAACTATTAGCGTTGAAAGTCTCGACATTGCACCACAAAACTACTACTTATCGTGAATAGCTTTTTCTAAAGAATTTTGTAATGTATCCTTAATTTCATTTAGTTCAAGATTTATAATTTCTTGAGCACCAGATCTAATTATTCCATGGTTTTGATTTTCGTTTTTTACTGCTCTACCAATTACTGTTGTACTTAGTAATTCTGAATTAAAACTAGACATAACATCATTTAGACAATCTTGTTTAACAGATATAATGAACCTGCCGGGGCCTTCGGCGAATAATGACCAAAGAGCGGAAGCATTAGCATCTATTGCAACATCAAAACCACAATCTGAACTTGAAGCCATTTCGCAAAGAGCAACTAATAATCCACCTTTAGAAATATCATGAATTGCACTCAAGCTACGCGTATTGATTTCGCTTTGCATTTGTGTAAATACAAAATCTCGAACTGCCTCAATAGTTTTAACTGAAAGTTCTAAATCAACGACAGGACACATACCTTCACGCTCGTTATTCATAGTTGCCAATTCACTACCAGCTAAAACAACATCGTCACGATCATCAAACGAAGAATTTGCATACTGTGCTGTTTCAAGCAATACTAAAACGTCATCACCGCTAAATTTAATTCCTGGTGCACGATATTTAAGATTCTCAACAGTTCCAACAATACCAAACACCGGAGTTGGATCAATATTTTCACCGTTACTCTGATTATAAAAACTTACATTACCACCGACCACTGGAATTGAGGCCGCAATACAAGCAGCACTTGCACCATTGATAACTTCATCGAAACTATTCATAACAGCAGGTTCTTCAGGGGAACCGAAGTTTAGATTATTTACCATAGCTTTTGCAGTTGCTCCAACACAAGCAATGTTGCTCAAGCCTTCGAGCAAGATAGCTATTGCGCCGTTATAAGGATCTAAGCCTGCCCATCGTCCTTTTCCGTCAACACTAAGTGCAACTCCTGCACTAGCACCATGAATACGAAGTAGCGATGCATCCCCACCTGGTTTCTCTACTGTTTGCAAAAATAGTTGATGATCATATTGTGAAAAAATCCATTTTTTTGAAGCTATATTGGGTTGCGCTAGAAGTTCTAAAGCCAAATTATTATAGTTTTCTATACAATCATATTTTTCTTGTAAAGCTTGATCAACATCGCTCTCTTGACGAGTTGCTAATTCTGGATCGGCTTCATTTGGCCTATCGTATAAAGGGCCATCGCCAAGTGCCCCGACTGGAACATCCGCCATTATTTCTCCGCCATCACCATCAAAACCTTTATCTCTAATAATAAATCTTTTAGTATCAGTGATTTTTCCTATTAGCGAAGCATCGATCTCCCATTTTGTTGCCAATGCTAAAACTTCATCTAATTTTTCTGGCGTACAAATAATCAACATTCGTTCTTGCGATTCACTAGTCATAATTTCTGGAGCAGTCATTTCTTTTTCACGTAAATGAATAGCGCTTAAATCAATATCTATACCCATATCGCTAGCAGCAGCAGATTCTGAAGTTGCACAGCAGATACCAGCAGCACCTAAATCCTGAACACCAACTGCAAGTTTCTTATCTAATAATTCTAAAGTTGCTTCAATAAGTTTTTTCTCTGTAAATGGATCGCCAACTTGAACAGTAGGACGCGCTACCTCTACGTCATCTTCAAACGAAGCACTAGCTAAAACAGATGCTCCACCTATACCATCACGACCTGTGGATGCACCTAAAAGTACAGCTAAATTACCTACACCGCTTTCATCTTCTGAAGCACTTGCACGTGCCAACATCAAACGAGATTTCGGCAAAACTCCTAATGCCATAACGTTGACTAAAGGATTTCCTTTATAACATTTATCAAAAACAGTTTCACCACCAACAGTAGGTACACCAACAGCATTACCATAACCGCTAATTCCGCTTACCACTCCTTCAGCTATATAGCGAGTACGAGCATCATCAAGAGTTCCAAATCGCAATGAATCTAATAAAGCAATAGGGCGAGCACCCATAGAAAAAATATCTCGCAAAATACCGCCAGCACCAGTAGCCGCACCTTGGTATGGTTCTATAGCACTTGGATGATTATGTGATTCAATACGAATAGCAAGTGCCATGTCATCACCGATATCAATCACCCCAGCACCTTCGCCTGGGCCGACTAAAACATGCTCACCTTTTGTTGGAAAGTTTTTCAAATATTTCCGTGAAGATTTATATGAACAGTGTTCTGACCACATTACTGAGAACATTGCTAGTTCAACATCGTTGGGTTCACGATCACCTAATACTTTTATAATTTCTTGGTATTCTTCTTTTGTTAAACCAAGTTGTTGATAAATAGGTTTTTTGTCTTTAGGCATTATCGATTCTTTTTCTACTACAGTCAATTTTTCTCCTAGTAACTATTTTAATTTAAGATCCGAATTCAAAACCAAGATCTGGTGCGGTTATTGAACTAACGAAAGTTAAATCTCTATCCTCACAAATTTTCGAAATCTCTCCACCTCGATCAAGAAGAGCAGCAACTGCAACTACAGTGCAGCCATAAGCTTGGACTGCATCAATAGAAGGAATAAGTGACCCACCAGTTGTAACTGTATCCTCTACAATTAATACTTTCTGACCTGGTTTTAAAGGACCAGCAATTAATGCACCGTCGCCGTGACCTTTAGGTTCTTTTCTAACTGCGAAAGAATTTTTTCCAGTAACTGAAGCAACTGCCATCGCAACAGGAATAGCGCCAACAACTATTCCGCCAACTGCATCAAAATCGATTAAATTTTTTCCAGTTGTTTCTTGTGCTGCAACTAGAGCATCCATTATTCCATGACCAACAAGTTCTATAGAATCACCTCGAAAAGTTAAATCTCGACCTACGCAATACCATTTTGATTTTCGCCCAGAAGCCAAGGTGAAATCACCTTCCGTAACACAGTGCTTTTTAAAAGCATCAACTATAAGTTGTTGTGTTGGCCTTAATTCCATAGTTTTCATCTTTCATCTTTCCAAATTAAGCGTCAATTAATTTAGCTTTTGATTCTGTTGCTGCTAACACAAAAGAATCAATCATTTTTTTGCCATCTGTTGAACCTAATATTTCTTCATATGCACGTTCAGGATGAGGCATCAAACCAACAACATTGCGTTCTATATTACAGATGCCTGCAATTGATTCTTTAGAACCATTTGGATTATTAACATAACGCAAAACTATTTGATCATTTAAAACTAACGTTTTATAAGTCTCATCACTACATGTATAGCTGCCTTCGAAATGATTTATTGGAATTGTAGCCTTTTCACCTATTTCCAATTCAGAAGTTAAAGGCGAATTATTACTGACAACCTCCAACTCAACTTCTTTACACAAAAATTTCATGCCGTCATTTTTTCTAAGGGCACCAGGTAATAGTTTCGCTTCGCACAATACTTGAAATCCATTACAAATCCCTAAAACCGGTTTAGCACTAGAGGCAAATTCTTCAACTGATTTCATTATTGGTGAAAATCGAGCTATTGCACCCGTACGTAAATAGTCGCCGTGTGCAAAACCACCAGGAATGATGATTCCGTCAACTCCAGACAAATCTGTATCACTATGCCACATCATCTTTGTACTTGCCCCAGCAATAGTTACAGCATGTTGAGCATCAAGTTCACAATTAGTACCTGGGAAAATGATGATTGCAATTGTTGGTTTAGTAGAAACATCAACCATTAGGCATTAGCCGATTCATTGATATCAAAACTATAGACTTCAATTACTGGGTTTGCTAATAATTCTTCACACATTTTTTCTACTTCTTCTTTTGCGGAATTCTCATTTGTTGATTCAAGATCAAAAGTAATTGTTTTTCCTACTTGCGCATTAGTCACACCTTGAAAATTAAGTGCAGGTAAAGCACGCAATATAGCTGCAGCTGTTGGATCCAATACTCCAGGAAGAGAAGAAATTTGTATCTTTACATTGAAGTTTGCCATATATATAGAATAGTAGTTTTTGATCGATAGAACTAAATTGCAAAAATTATTATAGTGATATGGTATTAACCTACCCAGCTCGAAAACGAATCTCCAGTTATTCGTTCATATGCCTCAACATAGCGTTCACGGGTACCAAAAATAACATCTTGTGGCAATGTTGGAGCCGGAGCAGTTTTATCCCAAGGTTGAGCTTCAAGCCAGTCTCGCAAAAATTGTTTGTCAAAAGAAGCCGGAGAAATTCCCACCGAATAGGTAGAACTCTCCCAATAACGAGAAGAATCAGGTGTCATTGCTTCATCAATCAATATAATGTCGTCTATAGAGCTCTCGGATTTACCTCCACTTAACGCACCATCACTATTAGCTATAAAACCAAATTCGAATTTAGTATCAGCCAAGATTATTCCGACATCGTTTGCACGTTTCACACCATATTCATATAAGGCTATAGAAGCATCCTTAATAAAATCATATACTTTAGCCCCAACTAAATCTCGTGCAATCTCTACACTTACCGACTCATCATGACCTTCTTCAGCTTTAGAGGTTGGAGTAAAGATGGGATTAGGTAACTTCTCAGAAAGTCGCAAGCCTTCTCGTAACTGATGACCATGTATCTGGCCAGTTTCCAAATATTCACTATAGCCATGACCAAAAATATATCCTCGTACAATTGCTTCTAGACGAATGGGTAATGTTTTTTGAACCAATACCGATCGAGCATGTAAAAGTTCGCTAGCTCCTGTAAACGGAAAATCAGTAGCGTCGGTTGATACAACGTGATTTGTAATTATATCTTTTGTATTTTCAAACCAATAGGCGCTAATACCATTTAGGACTGCACCTTTTTCGGGAATAGCTTCGCTCATGATTACGTCATATGCGCTTATACGGTCGCTAGCAACAAGCAAGAGCTGGTCGTCATTTACTGCATAGATATCTCGAACCTTACCGCCATATAGGTGATGTAAACCTAAAGCTTCTAATTCTGGAACACTGGGTGCCTGTGAATAGTTAGGGTCAGTATTAAGAGTCATAACATCCTTTATATATTTATAGAATCAAAAACGACTTCCGTGTGAGCAACTAATCTTGCAGGATCAAAACTCGAAGCTAATTTATCGTTATCCAAGATTTCAATTACACGTTCATCTTTTTCGCAAAGTTCACGCAAAGAAATACGCTCAGCAAAAGCTCGTTGTGCAAGTTCTTGTACAATTCTATAAGCTTCATCGCGAGAAAGTCCCCCATCAACAAGTGCTAAGAGTATTGTCTGAGAAAAAACAACACCAAAAGAAGCTTCTATGTTTTCTAACATTCTTTTCGCATCAACTTCTATACCAGAAATGATTTTTGTCATAGAACGAGTCATATAATGTGCGAGAGTAAGGGAATCAGCCAAGATAATGCGTTCAACACTTGAATGTGAAATATCACGTTCATGCCAAAGAGCAACATTTTCAAAACCCGCAGTTAGATTACCACGCAAAACACGGGCTAGTCCGCAAAGCTGCTCACACTTGACAGGATTACGCTTATGTGGCATAGCACTAGAACCTTTTTGTTTACCTTTAGCGAAAGGCTCAAATGCTTCACTAACCTCAGTTCTTTGTAAATGACGGATTTCTAATGCCATCTGTTCAATAGTGGATCCTAGAGAAGTCAACGCATAAAGCATTTGTGCATGACGATCACGTGCAATAACTTGAGTTGCGCTTACTGGTGTTAAACCTAAAGTTTCACAAACTTTTTTCTCAACTGCTGGTTCGATATTTGAGAAAGTTCCCACAGCACCAGAAAGCTTGCCTACAGAAATTGCTGTTAATGCGTCTTGTAGTCGTTGTTGGTCACGACGAAGTTGTAATAACCAAAGGGCTACCTTGGTACCAAAAGTTGTAGGTTCAGCGTGAATACCATGAGTACGTCCGACCATATATGTATGGCGGTATTCGTTTGCGATTACTAAAAGTGCCGAATCTAATTCTTTAGTTTCCTGAATGATAATAGTCATTGCTTGTTTTAGCAATAAAGAAAGAGCAGTATCAACAACATCTGAAGAAGTCAGACCGTAATGGATATATCGTGCAGCGTCATTACCCATTTTCGCTTGTACGGTATCAACAAAAGCAGCAACATCATGATGAGTTATTGCTTCGCGTTCTAAAACATTGTCAACAAAATCTTCGTCAATTATTGGGCGAGTATCATGAATAGTTTTTATGTCATCTGGTGAAATTTTACCAACTTCACTGAGCGCATCCGCTACAGCTACTTCAACGTCTAGCCATGTGGACATTCTTGAAACATCACTAAAAAGTTGGCCAAGTTCTGGAGTTGTATATCGTTCTATCACACAACCATTCTAGTGAAAATAGAACTAAAGTATCTATATGGATGCTATTGGAAAAACATACAGACACTACAAAGGAAATATTTATAAGATTATTTATGAGGCAAAACATAGCGAAACCTTGGAAGAGTTAATAATATACGTTGATCTAAACGATGAGTCAAAAAAATGGGCACGACCAAAAGATATGTTTTTTGAAAATATCATTATTGATGGAAAGGAGATCCCAAGGTTTTCACCTAGGGATTAGTCGCATTTATTTTTTCATTTGGCCTGTTAATATATCGACTAATTTTTCGCGACGAAAAGCCCCAAAAGTAGCCTTTGTTCCATCTTTAAGATTAATAGTTAACTTTGACTGGCCGAAGAATGAATCATAAGCGCCCCCAAGTAACTTTCCATCTTGATTCGGAATTATTTCGTCATCACTTATAACTGAAATAATATCATTAGTTTTAATACTATCTTTACCTACTTTAAGCGAATCTACTTTTAAAACTATTGAATAAAACCTTTTTAAAATTAAAATGAGAGGGAAAGCAAAAAAGATAATAAAAACACCAGCAATAAATAAATAAACATTGGAAGTAAATCCAACAATAGTCCATACGATTCCAGTTATGAGACATATCCAAATAAAAAAACTTGAAAAACTATTTTCTCTATAAAGAACTTTATTTTCTCTCATAAAAATCAAACTGCCTGAGAAGCGATATCGGTACGATAATGCATACCTTTGAAATTAATTAGTTCACATGCTTTATATGCTCTGTCTCGAGCGATTTCAATACTCTCACCAGTCGCAGTAACATTTAGTACTCTCCCACCACTTACAATTAATTGCCCATTGTCATTTTTTACACCAGCAAAAAATACTTTAACTCCATTAATTTCGTTAGCTTGTTCGATACCCGTAATCACTGCACCTTTTTCTGGATTCTCTGGATATCCTTTAGCGGAAATTACAACAGTTAAAGAACTTTCATCTGTTAGATTAAGTTCACTATCGAAACCAATTGAATTTAAGTCGCCATCAGCACATGCTTTTAATACTTTTGCAATATCTCCTTTAAATCTCATCATCAAAATTTGGCATTCAGGATCACCAAAGCGAATATTATATTCAAGTAATCTTGGGCCAGTTTTTGTGAGCATCAATCCGGCATATAAAACTCCCCGATAATCAATACTTCGCCTCTTCAATTCGGCAACAGTGGGCACTATTGATTCAGCCATAATTTGTTTTACTAAATTATCATCGACAAATGGCACAGGGGAATAGGCTCCCATACCTCCAGTGTTTAGACCTTCATCATTATCATTAATTCTTTTGTGATCTTGTGCGTCTCCGATAAAAACAACATTCTCACCATCACAAATTGCAAAGATAGAGATCTCCGGGCCAACCATAGCTTCTTCAATTACACATGTTGTTCCAGCGTCACCAAAAGCTTGACCAGACAAATACTCCTTAACTGCATCACGTGCTTCATCAAGAGAATTGCTTACTGTAACACCTTTACCCCCAGCTAGACCATCAGTTTTAATAATATAAGTACCAGTTTTAGTTTCCTCCTCTAGATCAACTAAAAATTGTAAAGCAACATCAAGTTGACCTGCAGTAAAACTTTGATGTTGTGCTGTTGGTGCGCCAGATGAAACGAGTACTTCTTTCATCCAAGCTTTAGAACCTTCAAGTTGAGCACCATCTTTGTTTGGACCAAAAACACTAATATTATTGATGCGAAGCAAATCTGCAATACCTGCAACTAATGGAGGCTCGCCGCCAGATATCACAAGATCGATTTCTAATTCCTGCGCATGTTTTAGAACTTCCTCAGGACTGCATATATCGAGAATTATACTGTCAATACCATCATCACTAATACCAGGATTGACACTGCTTGCACCAACAATAATTTCTGAAACACTTTCGCATTGATTTAACCGCCAAGACAAAGCATGCTCACGACCACCATTACCTAAAAGCAAAATTCTCATAGGATAAGTTTAGCTTGTGCTACAAAAAATATTTAAGCTCTTGGCATTACAACTGTGTGATCTCGAGCTGGTCCTGTTGAAGCAAAAGTTACTGGAACGCCAACAATAGCTTCAACACGATGTATGAATGCTTTCGCATTTGCAGGAAGTTCACTAAAGTTTGGTACATCTTCAATTTCTTTACCCCAACCAGGAAGTGTTTCGTAAATAGGTTTAGCATCATGAAATGCGCTTTGGTGATAAGGAATATGATCAATACGAGTACCATCAGGCATCTCATAAGCCGTACAGATTTTAACTTCATCAAGCCCGCCTAGAACATCGAGTTTACAAAGTGCGATTTCAGTACATGTATTTAAACGTACAGCATGTTTTAACATTACACAATCTAACCAACCCGGGCGACGACGACGACCAGTATTTGTACCAAATTCGCGTCCACGTTCCACAAGGAAATTACCAATAGTCATATCTTGTGCAATTTGGTCACTTGAATAACCATCGGGATAAACGACGTCTCCCTCTTCTAATGGAAGTTCACTAGGGAAAGGTCCAGCTCCTACACGTGTAACATATGCTTTCGCAACACCAATTATACGAGTTAATGCACGTGGGCCAACTCCGGCTCCTGTACATGCTCCACCCGCTACAGGGTTTGAAGAAGTCACATAAGGATATGTTCCGTGATCCAAATCGAGAAAAGTTGCTTGTGCGCCTTCGAACAAAACTTCTTTACCTTCATCTAATGCTTTATGAATAATGTGAACAGTATCACCCATCATTGGTTCTAAACGTGGAACAAGCTCGCGATATTTTTCAACAAGTTCTTCGACTTTATAACCAAGACGATTATAAACTTTTGTGAAAACTATATTACGTTCACGTAAAACCAATTCAAGTTTTTGACGAAAGATTTTTTCGTCCAATAGATCTTGAAGTCTTATACCAACACGTAAAGCTTTATCAGCGTAACAAGGACCAATTCCACGTTTAGTCGTACCGAGTTTATTTTTACCTAAGTAACGTTCGGTCAAAGCATCCATCTCTTGATGATAGGGCATAATTACGTGTGCATTTCCTGAAACAACTAATCGAGAAGTATCAATACCTTGTGCTGCTAAACTGTCGAGCTCTTTTAACAAAACAATTGGATCTACAACCACACCATTACCAATAACTGGAGTTACATGTGGATATAAAATACCCGAAGGTACCAGTTGGAGTTTAAAAGTTACACCATCTACAACAATTGTGTGACCAGCATTGTGACCACCTTGATAGCGGACAACAAAGTCAGAACGTTCAGCTAAATAATCGGTAAACCGACCTTTTCCTTCATCGCCCCATTGGGCCCCGGTAATAACGGTTCCTGGCATAGCCGACCTACCTCACTTTTTAATTTATCATCTATAGCGCTCTTAATTCAGCGCAGAACTACTTGATGGGTTTAAGCTTTTGGAGCTTCTTTTGCTTCTGCTTTCGCTGCATGTGCTGCTTCTTCTTCTTGCGTTAAAGGTTCAATCGCAGTAGCAGCTGGAACTTCTTCGCTAGTACCTTCAGCTTTTTCAGCTTCAGTTTCGCTAGCAGGTGAAGTTTCCATTATTGGTGCTTCATTCGAAGCTTCAGTTTCTGCTTTAGTATCTTGTGCCTTTGGAGTTTCTTGTTTTTCAGGATTCTCTTTTGCAGCTTTTGCAGCTTTTGCATCTGCAACTTTCTTCTCTTCACGAGCTTTTTTCTTTTCAGCAGCAGCTTTAGCTTTAGCGCGCTTTGCATCTTCAATCTCTTTAGCTTGCGCTTTAGCGATTTTTTCAGCAGCACGTTCTACATCAGCTGCAGCTTTATCAAGTATCGCCTGTTCAGCAGCAGCAGCTTTAGCTTTCTTCTGCTCTTTCATAGTTTTACTAAATTTGTTTTGGAATTTCTCAACTCGACCAGCTGTATCAACAAATTTCATCTTACCTGTAAAGAATGGGTGGCTCTCAGACGAAATATCTACTTGTACATGCGGGTATGTTTTTCCATCAAGCTCTATTGTGTCTTTTGCAACAACTGTTGAACGTGTGATGAATTTAAAATCTGCAGATGCGTCGCTGAAAACAACGTCGCGGTATTCGGGATGAATATCTTTTTTCATTATTACTCCAATATATGGGGCCAGCAAAGCACTTTGCATAAGCTGGTGGTCAGAGTTTCTGTTTAAATCAGTTATGGATTCTATTAGAAAAACCGAAGGTATATTCTCGCACAATAGCTCTATCTTATGCCAACTCACTATATATAACCCAGATAGCTTGATATCTAAAGATAAAGCCTTTGGATATATTTCAGATTCTCAGCTAGTTACCTAATATCCAGCGCATTACCATTTCTTTTATAGGTAAATATTGCTCTTGTGTTAATTGTATATTGGCAACACAATATTTTTTTCCTGCTAAATGAGAACAAAATAGACATTCGAACATATCATAACAATCATGAATAAAGGCCGATTTTACAATAGATGAAGACCATGAAACATTAAAACTCTCTGAACAATCTTTCGAGTCTTCTATTCGTGCACAATAAAAGCAGTTATGTGACCTTTGTTGAGCGACAATGTATTCGCTCGTCAATGCGCTATCGCTAAATAACACATGTTTAGAATTATGAATGTCTTGGGACCTATAGATATTTTGTGAATTATAAATATTGTCACATTCAAAAATATCTATAGAGTCTATTTGTCTTTCT
The DNA here is from genome assembly GCA_018057765.1 of Acidimicrobiia bacterium. NCBI lineage: Bacteria > Bacillati > Actinomycetota > Acidimicrobiia > Acidimicrobiia bacterium. Next base: position 16,368 of record JAGPDB010000020.1, on the reverse strand, counting down.
GTTGAAGTATAATTTGTTTCTTGCCAAGCATTTAAAATATCTGTCATCGAGTTTAATGGTCTAGGTGCAATCATAAATTCATCAACATCGACTCGTTTTCTCGCATTATTTAATGTTATAAATTTTGATGGATTCGTTGATTGTGCCCATGTCACCTCTCCAGTAATTGAGTCATTTACAGGTGAGGGCAATCTAACATCAAATGCATATTTGGCTAAAAATTGTTCTACGTTCATCGGGTTTTCAAAACCAGTTATTTGCCCAATGACTTTATCTAAAATATATTGTGCTTGTTCTAACATTGAGTCCTCAATTTTCTTGGTCATTATCTTGTTCAAATATATATGGTTTTAATGGGACTTTTATTTTTGTATCGTTCTTTTTTATTTCTTTATCTATCTCTACAAGTTTTTCTTTAATAGGTATACGAGACGATGACTGAGTAGCTAAGACCTGAGCCATATTAAGTGGCTTTTCAGGACTTGAACCCAAACTCTCTCTTACACTTCTATGCTGTAAAATATTTGGGGGCAAATTTGAATTAGATCGCAACTCGCTAGGTTCTTGAATTGTTAAAAGTTCATCTGGTTCATGTGATTCAGACAAATTCGAAATGGTTGAATTTACACTAACTAGATTTTCTCCGTGAGGCAATGGTTGCGGTAAGATTTCCACAATATCTTTTGGAATTTGGGCTTTTTCATCAACGATAGACTTATACTGGCCCTCTTTTTTTGCATAAATAAATTTATCTGGTAATACTTGGCGATTCTGCTCTTCCAGCTCAATAATATTGTTTCCATTTGAATATTTAGTTGCTGAGTCAACAGTCATAGTCTTAGCTTTAATCGCTGGCAATACCCGTCCTGCAGCAGCAACACGCACTATGCATTCACGAGGATTTAGCTCTGTCATCATTTTTACACGGATATCAGCTTCAGTTAAACCTTTTATCATTTCTGCTTCAACAATAGATTTTGGTATCTCCATCGAGACATTGCCCTCAAGGATCCTTGCATCTTCCTCAGAAACCTTAAAAACATAATAATTTATTGCATTTGATAAAATAGCTTGTTGTAGTGAAGATTCTACTTGGCCAAAGTATTGTTGAGTCAAAATTACAGACATACCGAATTTCCTGGATTCTGCCAATATTGCAGCAAGCGTTGGATTTTGAACGACTGATACTTCATCAACTACAAGAATAACTTTTTGATTAAATGCTCGTGCTTGGGCAAGTAAAAATATTTGTTGAATTAATAATCCAGCAACAGTTTTGACTACCTTTTCACCCATTGATACTTTGTTTAACGAAAATACTGTCAAGAAATTTTCTTCGATAATATTTAACATCGAAACATCACCATCAGCACTTAATGTTGGTTGGAGTTCCATCTCATCAATAAGAGCTACAATCGGCTGGAATGCTTCAACATAATGTTGAGTTTTTATTTCGTTAAATTCTGAACCAAAGAAATGTTCGATATTGTCAGGAATATAGCCTTTAACATGATTCAATATTTGTGTTCTAGCTTCTAAATCTGTCAAAAACCGTTTTAGGTTCGTCATTGACATTGCTTGGGCAACGAATAGAACATATGTAGTGAATCTCAACAATCTCTCTAATCGAGAATTTGAAGTTGACCCCATCAATGAAAGCAATAGTGTAGATGTAAGTTCTGTAGATGCTGTAATATCTGCTTGGGAGTCGGGGAACAAAGATGTCCCTTCTTTTGAAAAGTTCAAAATCCGAGTAGATGGTATATGCATTAAATTTTCGCGCAATGCATCGTGGGGATCAATAACAATTACTCTATAGTTATTTTTTAGATGCGTTTGCCCTAAACGGTCAACAAGAAGTTCGATAAAGCGTGACTTCCCGCTACCACTAGCACCAACAATAAATGAATGTTTATCAAATTCGTAATCAGTAAGATTCAAAAAATGTTCACGAGTTGAATACGGAAACATGTTCACTGACAACAATGGGTTTTCGTTTCGCGTATTGAGAAAAGGTGCGGTTTTTTCTATATCCAAATAATTAGAAATTCTTCTTTTGATATACGAAGAATTTGTATAAAAATCTATATCCAGTATTTTTGGAACTAAAACATTCGACAGTTTTTTACTAGTTTTTTTAATTCCATGGACATCAAAAATGAACTCTCGCTTCCAAAATAACTTTGTAAATATTCGTCGTATTTTAAAACTAGCGACTTTTAAATCAATACCCTTTTTTACTAAATATTTTTCTTTTAAGTCAAATATTGTCCCGAATTTTGGTATTCTAACAAAAATGCGCTTTCTTACAGCTAGTGCTGTTTTTAACATTTCCATATCATCAGAATTTAAAGACTGGAATAAGAAGCCATCTAAGCCATTCGAAATATGCGTTAAATCTTTTTTCGATATACTAAAAAACCTGACAATGGAACCATCGAAGATGATTTCCAATTCAATTGGTTTTAACCCCTTTGCACGTGTGCCAATAACATTGAAAAAGCGTTGCCAATCTTGCTCAGATGTATGTTCGTTCGTTAGTAGAATCTCCTGGGTAAACACCATATCAGTATAGCTCAGTTCAAACTCTAGTGATCTTTGGTTTAGATACTATTTACTGACCTCTACCACTGGTATCCCAAGTGCATCGGCTACCCCTTGACCATAAGCAATATCGGCCTTGAGACAATTTGAAATATGCCTAATCCTAATTTCTTTAGGAGCATCACCCATTGCCCGTGCAGTATTTTCAAACAATACTTTTTGTTGCTCTAATGGCATTAAATTAAATAATTTTCTTGGCTGAGTATAATAATCATCGTCATCTTCTCTAAAGTTCCAGTTATATGCGTCACCTTTGATCGGCAAAGGAGGTTCTTTGGATTCGGACTGCTCTTGCCATTGACCATAGCTGTTTGGTTCATAACCTATAGTGCCTCCACTGTTATTATTAACTCTCATTTGTCCGTCACGATGAAAACTATTTACTGGACACTGTGCGGCATTAACCGGAATCTGACTATTATTAACACCAAGCCTGTATCTTTGAGCATCACCATATGAAAAAAGTCTCCCTTGAAGCATCTTGTCAGGCGAGAAGCCAATACCAGGAACTACATTTGCTGGGTTGAATGCTGCCTGTTCAACATCTGCAAAATAGTTATCAGAATTTCGGTTGAGTTCAAAATAGCCAACTTCAATTAGAGGAAAGTCCTTCTTGTACCAAACCTTGGTTAAATCGAATGGATTATATTCCAACTCATTAGCCTGTTCTTGTGTCATAACCTGTATAGCCATATTCCAACGCGGAAATTCTCCACGTTCGATAGCTTCATAAAGATCGCGTTGATGGCTTTCACGATCGTCTGCAATTATTGCTGCTGCTTGCTCATCAGTAAGATTCTTAATCCCCTGTTGATTTACAAGATGAAATTTAACCCACACGCGTTCATTATCAGCATTGATCATACTGAAAGTATGGCTACCGAAGCCGTGCATGTTTCTATAGGATTGGGGGATTCCTCTTTCGCTCATCGTAATAGTAATTTGATGAAGTGCTTCGGGTAGTAAAGTCCAGAAATCCCAATTGTTTTTAGCGCTTCTTAAATTAGTTCTAGGATCACGTTTTACTGCATGATTTAGATCAGGAAACTTTAAAGGGTCTCTAAGGAAAAATACTGGAGTATTATTTCCGACCAAATCCCAGTTACCTTCCTCGGTATAAAACTTCATTGCGAAACCGCGAATATCTCGTTCCGCATCGGCTGCACCTCTTTCACCTGCTACTGTAGAAAATCGTGCAAACATCTCAGTTTTTTTACCTATTTGTGAAAAAATCTTTGCTTTTGAATATTTTGAAATATCTTTTGTAACAGTAAAAGTTCCAAAAGCTCCAGATCCTTTTGCATGCATTCTTCTTTCTGGGATTACTTCCCTGTCGAAATGTGCAAGTTTTTCCAAAAACCAAACATCTTGCAGCAACATGGGCCCTCTTGGACCAGCTGTCATAGCATTTTGATTGTCGACTACTGGAGTTCCAGTAGCAGTAGTGAGATTTTTCTCATCTTTAATTTCCATATTGAATCCTCCATATACAATTCTAAAATTCTTAGATCTAATTTACTTAAATAGTTTTCATATAGATTTTAAATTAATTTCTAATATTAATAGTGGATGTTAAGATATATTCAGGATTGTAGATATAAAGATATTAATTCTTGATATAAAGGAGTTTTCAGATGCTTTTTAAGTTGAAACTGGGAATAAATTGAACGTTTTTTAATCTAAGCCAAAATAAAGCTATAGTTAATTAAGTATTTGAATTAGGAAAGAGACAAAAATGACAACTGCACCGTTAAGAAAAATGAACAATGGATTAGAAATCGACCAAATAGGCCTTGGTATGTGGGAAAATAAAGATGAAGAAATATGTAACAAAGCTATAGCAACCGCCTTAGAGTGTGGATATCGACACTTTGATACGGCGCAAACATATTGCAATGAAGAAATTTTAGGTGCAGCGTTACAAACTGGCTATAAAACTATTCCCAACTTAAAACGAGAAGACCTGTTTATAACGACAAAACTATGGAATGATAATCAATATTTTAAACACGTTTGGCCTTCATTTGAAATCTCATTAGAAAATCTCCAAACAGATTATGTGGATTTATTTCTAGTTCATTTCCCAGTAACGGAACTCCGTCGTCCGGCATGGACGAGAATGCAAGAAATACTCGAATCAGGTAAAGCTAAATCAATAGGCGTAAGTAACTATACAATCAAACATTTGGAAGAATTATTAAGAGAATGCGATGTTAAACCAGCAATTAACCAAGTTGAGATTCATGTATATTTACAGCAAAAAGAACTACGAGATTATTGTGCAGAAAATGACATTTTAATTGAAGCATATTCACCTCTTGCTCATGGAAATGGTTTAGATAATGAGGTTTTAGTCAAAATTGCTGCTAAGCATAATAAAACTACTGCTCAAATTATGATCAAATGGTGCTTAGAGATGAATCTTGTCGTTATTCCAAAATCGTCTACACCATCACGTATTATTGAGAATATCGATGTTTTTGATTTTAAGTTAGATCCTGAAGATTTGTCTATGATTGCTGATTTGGAAAGGAATTATCGTACTTGTTGGGATCCAACAAATGTATCTTAAAATAAGATAACCATACGACTGGCGCGAGAGTACCCCTTTCGGGCTAGAATATAAGACCTCGTGATTTAGAATACAAATCACAATATTTAATTATCCTGGGAAGGAAAGTACATGAGTGGAGTATGCCAAGTAACAGGCAAAAAACCAACTACTGGTAAAAATGTGTCTCACTCACACATTCGTACTAACAGATGGTTTCGTCCTAATATCCAAAAGAAGAAATTTTTTGTACCTAGTGAAAATCGTTTCGTAAAACTGACTGTTTCTGCAAAAGGTATCAAAATTATTAACAAACGTGGTATCGAATCTGTTCTAGCAGAGATGCGTAAACGCGGCGAAAAAATATAAATTTAGATTGATTGGTGCATTATGGCAAAAAATATGAAACGAATCTTGGTGAAGTTACGTTCTACAGAAGGTAGCGGTTTCACTTATTACACTAAGAAAAATAAAAATAATTCACGTGAGCGTCTTGAGATGATGAAATATGATCCAAAACTACGCAAACATGTAATGTTTAAAGAAGAAAAATAGTATTTATTAATATTTAATCTAATTACAGGGCTTAGGCCCTGTTTTTTTATGGAAATTTAACTATTGCACAATTTTCTTGAAGTAGGATGTACTTACTTCATAGGGGGAAATATGCAAGTTAGAAAATTTGTCAATCCGTTCAATGCAATTTCAGGTATTGCAGGTGCTGTAAGAGAATTTCCATTACATGCTGCAAATCGTGTTGTTGATGCTATTGCAAATGTAAAAGTTCTCCCTGAAGTAACCGATGTTAGGCTTGAAGTGAATAACGGAGCCCGGATTCTTACTTTTAAAGCATTTGTTAATGGTTCACCTGTTGAATATAGATTGCGTGAAACAAACCCTAATATTGAGAAGCCAAGCTATAGAGCCCATACGCTTGATCCTAATGATCCCTCAGGCGCATGGGATGTTAGCCTTTTCGATATTGAAGAATTGTTAGCTGCAAGAGCGATTCTACAAGGAGGAGGAGGACTGGTTACTTCAATAAGGAATGTTCCAGAAGAAGCAATACCACAGATATGTACGGGTGTAATAACTAATGCTTTGGCTGATAAACATCTTCCTTTAATAGCCATGGGTCTAACAACTGGAATAAGTTAAATCCAATATTGTAGATCAATATTTTCGACATAATATTCTTTTTGATTTTTATAGTTCATAATCCTCGTCGTCGCGACCACGACTATAGGTTCGACATTCCATACCTGCTTGTACTTCTGAATAAATCTCTTGGGCAAAAGCCATTTCTTCTTTAGGGATATTATCAAACATACAAAGTCCATTGAGGTGATCTATTTCGTGCAACATTAAGCGCGCCTCAATGACATCTAGCTCTAATTCAAACTTAGTGCCATCTAATCGTTGCGCAGTTAGATGTATCAGCTTTGGTCTAAGTATCGGAAAATAAAAACCAGGTATAGATAGACACCCTTCTTCATATTCCCATAGCTCTGATGAATCATGTATTTCAGGGTTTATTAATACTGGTTCTGGAATATTCAGATGATCACTTTCAACGACGACAATACGCTTTTTAATACCTATTTGATTAGCTGCTAGCCCAATACCTTTTTTATCTTTGGCCAAAATCTTTATCATTTTTAAGGCTAAGTCTTCATCTGACTTTGAGAATTCCGTTATCTCACTACAGCGTACTTTTAAGACTGGATCTCCAAGTGTACGTATTTTATCTATTGAATTAAACATAATTTCCTTATATCTACAAGTATCTTATTATAACTCATAGTTACAAATAAATATTTCCGCAAAGTATGTCGATATAATATTAGTCCAATAATAGAATTAGAAGTCTTCGTTGAGTTCAACATCACCTTCGACTGAAACTTGATATGCGCTTACGCTACGTTCAAAGAAGTTTGAAAGTTCTTGTACATCTTGTAAGTTCATGAACTCAAAAGGGTTCTTTACTTTGTACTTAGTAGGCATTCCCAGTACTTCAAATCGACGATCTGCACAATATTCAAGATATTGTTTCACTTCAGCCAACGGTAGTCCGGGTATTCCATCAGTTAGAACATCTTGTGCAAATTGGTATTCACAATCGATTGCTTCTTGGAACATTTCTTCTATTTGGCTACGCATCTCATCATCAAATAACGATGGCTCCTCTTGGCGAACGGTGTCGATAACAGCAAACGCAAATTCCATATGACAGCTTTCATCACGAAAGACCCAGTTAGTCCCTGATGCAAGACCATTTAATAATCCTTTTGATCTAAGGAAGTAAACATATGCAAAAGCTCCGAAAAAGAACATTCCTTCTATACAGGCAGCAAAACAAATTAGATTTAATAAGAAACGACGTCGATCTGCGGCGGTTTCTAGTTTGTCGAGTTCATCTATTGAACCGATCCATTTAAAGCAAAAATCCGCTTTTCGTTTGATTGATGGTATTGTCTCAACAGCACGGAACATTTCATTTCGTTCATCGTGATCAGGGATATAAGTATCAAGCAAAGTCAAGTAGAACTGAACGTGAAGTGCTTCTTCATATAATTGTCTAGATAGGTACAAACGACCTTCGGGTGAATTGATATGCTTATATAAGTTCAATACTAAGTTATTTGAAACAATGGAGTCTCCTGTAGCGAAGAACGCAACAATACGTTTTACAAGGTGAGTTTCAGCAGGCGATAGTTTTCCTGTGAGGTCTGAGATATCAGAAGCTAAATCAATTTCTTCAACAGTCCATGTGTTCTTAATCGCATCACGATACATATCATAAAATTGTGGGTAACGCATTGGACGAAGAGTTAATCTAAATCCAGGATCTAGAATATGTGGCTCATGTTCTAAACCGGGAAATGTTTGTTCTGCTTCTGTTTCTAGTTCGGCGTCAATGTTTGTAATTGCTTGGGTGGATGTCATCTCGATCGTCTCCTCATAAAGTAAGTTTTTTGTGTTCAGTTTCTTGTTCTATTTAATTACTGACAAGATTCGCAGGATTCAGGATTTTCCAACGAACAAGCAATCTTTTCAGCCAAAGCCAGATCTACCGTATCATCCGGTGCTTTAATTGCGTGCTCTGAAGCACCTTTGGTTGATTGACGTATCTTTGTAGCCGGTCGTGAACGTAGATAATAGCTAGTCTTAATTCCTTTTTGAAAAGCGTACATGTACATAGATGACAATTTACCAATCGTTGGTGTCTCCATAAACAAGTTCATAGATTGACTTTGATCAATAAATGCGCCACGTTCAGCGGCCATATCGATTAACGAACGCATAGGAACTTCCCAAACTGTTCTATAAAGATCGCGAAGTGCTTGTGGGATTTCGTCGATAGCCTGAATCGATCCTTCTGCTTTTTTGATCTTGTCTCTAACCGCTTCAGTCCAAAGTCCTTCTGATTGAAGGTCTTTAACCAAGTATGAATTTATTTGTAAAAATTCTCCTGAAAGAGTTTCGCGCTTAAATAAATTTGATATTTGTGGCTCAATACATTCATAACAACCCGCAATAGATGCAATGGTTGCGGTTGGTGCGATCGCAATCATTAGCGAGTTACGCAAACCAGATTTGACCATTCGCTCACGAAGATCTTCAAAGCGTTTTGCTTCTTGAGGTACTGCATTTTCCCATAGGTCAAATTGAAACTTACCCTCTGCCGCTCTTGTCTCACTAAAAGCAGAATGAGGACCAAATTCTTCAGCTAGTTCAATCGATCGAACCAATGCGTGATAATAAATTTCTTCAGAAATACGAGAAGATATTTTCTTAGCTTCTTCTGAATCGAAGGCAATTTTAAGTTGGAAAAATACGTCTTGAAGACCCATCAAACCTAAACCTATTGGCCGCCATCTAGAGTTTGATGCTTGTGCAGTTTCTATTGGGTACCAGTTGCGGTCAATCACTCTGTCTAAGAAAGTCACTGCTGTACGAACTACTTCGCCAATTCGATCATAGGCAACTTGTTTACCGTTTGGACCATCGTCTACAAATTTAGAAAGATTTATCGAACCCAAGTTACAAACTGCAGTTTCAGTATCAGAAGTAACTTCAAGAATCTCTGTACATAGATTTGAAAGATGAATTATATTGTTGCTTTTACCAACTTGATTAGCTTTTTTATTACAAGCATCTTTAAAGGTCATCCAACCATTACCAGTTTGGGCCAATGTTCTCATCATACGGCCATAGATATCGCGTGCAGGAACTTGTTTTACGAAATTACCTTTTGCTTCCGCCTTCTCATATGCCGCATCGAATTCTTCACCATAAAGATCAACAAACTCTGGGTAATCATTTGGATCGAACAAAGACCACTGGCCATCTTCATCGACTCTGCGCATGAAAATGTCAGGTACCCAGTTTGCCAGATTTAGGTGGTGTGTACGACGTGATTCATCACCTGTATTGTCGCGAAGTTCTAGGAATTCTTCAATATCTGCATGCCAAGTTTCAAGATAAACACAAGCCGCACCTTTTCTACGACCTCCTTGATTGACTGCCATGACTGAACTATCAAGTGTTTTGAGCCAGGGAACAATACCATTACTCAAACCATTTGTACCTCTAATTAGGGAACCACGAGAACGGACTCTTGAATAGGCGAGACCAATTCCACCAGCATGCTTTGAAAGACGAGCTACATCTTTATATTTGTCATAAATCGAATCAAGTGAATCAAGTGGTGAATCTAATAAATAACATGATGACATTTGTGTATGCATTGTTCCTGCATTAAACAGTGTTGGAGAACTTGGTAAATAAGCAAGAGATGAGATTAGTTTATAAAAACTTATAGCCTCATGAACATTTTCAGCCAAGCCACAGGCAACACGTAAAAAGAAATACTGTGGTGTTTCTACGACTTTTCGAGATTCTGGTTGACGAAGTAGATAGCGATCAGCTGTGGTACGTAAACCAAAGTATTCGAACAACCATGAATTATTTGTTTCAATAGCATCATCAAGTTTTCTTGCATTTGCATTAACGAATTCAAAAATATCGTCATTAACTAGCCCATTCATATGTTCATGAGCAATACTCTGTGAAAAGCTTTGAATACCTTGGTTACGAACCTCTTTATCTATAAAGGTAGCAAGCAAACGCGCTGCTAGACGGCTATATTCCGGTTCTTCAACTACTAAAGCGCCAGCTGTTTGAATAGAAAGACGGTCCAATTCTTCGGTAGTGGCACCATCATGTAAGCCCGCAATAGTACGCATAGCGACGCGCATTGAATCGACTTTATCAAGACCGACAGAACAACGAGCAATAGCTCTAACAATTTTATTTACGTCACAAGGTTCTAAAGAGCCATTACGTTTTTTAATACGCATTCCCGTTTCAGTTGGATCTACATCAGACGTTATTTTGCTAACATTGCTTTCCAAATTTTTTTCATCAAGTTTATTTTCTGCATCATCGAATTCGACTTTTGCTTCGACCTCTGTAAGGGCCATTTTTACCTCCACCCATGGAGCACGTATTTTTGTACGCACACTATATTTTCTAACTGCCAACAATCGACTCTAAATGAAAATATGAATCTGAACCAAGATCAAAAAATTCTCAGTTCGTATTCCTAACATCATCAAAGTCAGGTTCCACCCCAGCCAGTTTACGAAAGTGTTTCCCTCGAATAATCACGATAGTATTCTGACCCATCTAAAAAGTAAATAAACTTCGTCGATGTAATTAGTTAATCTATATCTTATTTAGGTTAATTTCAAGTTACCGAAGTAGATTTCGATTAACCAGGACGTTTAGATTTGCGCCTTATTTTTATGATTTTTTCATATAGTAGAACTTGCATGATAATAAAATATCCACCACTTAGAACTATTAAAGTGCTAAGAGATTATTAGAGTTCAGATTCTTCAGGTTCTATGACTTCTTTTTCAATCATCTTTGCTCTTACACCTCTTGGAAAATCAAATTCTGCTGCCATTGCTTTTATCACTCCAACAAAAGGTACCGCTAACATTGCGCCTAAAATTCCTCCTGCGCTGGCACCTAAAAGTGCAGCAACCATTGTAATTGGCGGAGAAATTTTTATAGTTTTACCTATTACGATTGGTTGGATTAGATGATTTTCAATTTGTTGATATCCTAAGAAGATTGCAGCACATAGTGTCCCCGTTAAAGGAGAAACTCCAAACCCAAATAACACAAAAGGCAAACCGCCTAATAGGCCACCTATTTGTGGAATCAAATTAGTAAAAGTTATCCAAACAAATAACAATGGAACTAGGGGTAAACCTAAGATCAGCCCCAATGTTCCCATAACTGTCCCTGCGAGTAATGCCACGAATATAGAACCTGCCATATATTTACCAATAACCCTGTATAAAGCATGAGAAATTCTATCTGCAGCTTCTTTATTCTCGCCAGGTACTATTGAACGAAGATTCTTAACTACTCTAGGTCCGTCTAATAATAGGGCTATAAACATCATTATAAATAGAAACCCTAAGTATGCGCCATTTGCTATAGATTTAAAAATTGTGCCCAGAGGAGAATTCCTTGAACTCAATCTATCAGGGAGTTCTTTTATTGCATCTGAAATCTTTTCTTGATTTTCTTTACTTCCTATTTTCTCACCAATTAGTGGAATACGTTCTAGGCCTTTAACTGTCTGTGGGATCTCTTTTGCAAAATTTTGTATCTGAGTAGATATTTGAGGAGCAATAAGATATGAACCTAGTGTTATTGAAACAATAAATAAACCTAAAACAACGGATACAGAAAGGTATCTACCCAGTTGTTTTTGATCAGATTTTTTATTTTTGCTTCTAGTTATATATCTATAAACTTTCCAATTCCTACAATCTTGCAATTTAACAATTAAAGGGTCTAAAGCAAGCGCAAAAAGCATCGCCACCACAAATGCTGTAAAAGTTTTAGCAATATTAGAAAAAAGTAATGCAGATACACCTAAAAAAACAATTGCCAAAACTATCATAGGAAAGCTTCTAGGATGTATGTCTATGGAACGAGAAGAAGTAGTAATGCCTACATCAGATAAATTGAGATCATCTTCTATAACTTTAGACATGTCATCTTTTTTAACCACGTCTTATAGGTTACTTGCCAAATGAATAAAAAAGTGTCAAATCCAATAACTCTCAAGATTTCTTTTATATCAGCAATAGGAATTGTTATATCGGTAGGACTTGGAATATTTTTAATACATGCTACAGATAATGCATCACGAACAATTGGATGGATACTCTTCTCGATTTCTATTGCTTTTATGCTTTATCCCGGCGTGAATCTTCTTGATAAATATATGAATCGTACTTTTGCTGTAATTATCATGGCGATCTTTACATTACTTCTAATTGTCATACCTATATATTCTGTTGTTGATGATGTTAATTCCCAAACTACAAAATTAGAAAAGTCATTACCTGAAAAAGCAGCAAAGTTAGAAAGAACAGGGAAGTACGCTGAGAGCTTTAAGAAGTTTGAAATTGAAAATAAAACAAAATCGGTTATAAAAGCAATTCCTGATTATATTCAAGGTGGGACTAAAACTGAACGCCTAAGAGCTAATGCAGATCGAACAATTGCATTTATTGCTAGTGGAGTTATGATGCTTTTCTTTTTAAGCTACGGAAAAAAATTGTTATTAGGAGCACTAAGTATTATTGAAAATGAAAAACGTAGAGATATATTTAGAAGAAAACTCACTCACGCTTATAAACGCTCAACTTCATTTGCATGGGCACAAATTGGGTTAAGTTTAAGTACCGGGTTATTCGCATATTCACTTTGTAGATATTATTCAATACCAGCTGGTGGACTGTTGGCAACCTGGGTAGCAGTTTGGAATATAATTCCTATATTTGGAACACTTATAGGGTCCTTACCAATTCTTCTTATTGCTGGAGCAAAAAATATTAATGAAGCATTCGTTATCTTAGGTTTAGTAATTGTCTATGAAATAATTGAATCCTTTGTGCGACATAGATATTTAGGACAACACGTGATGAGACTTGATTCGATTGTTGTTATATTTGTTACTTTTGCAGGTTTAGAACTTTATGGATTGGGTGGAGCATTGACAGGGCTACTTATAGCTGCCTTCCTGCATGCCTTGGCTGCAGAGTACTCTGATATGAATGAAGCAAAAAACCTAAACTAAAGACTCGTTAATCCCACTCTTATCACTTCGTTCTATTATAAGAACGTCACCTTCACCTTTTTGGATAAGTATTACATCACCTTCGCGGAACTGACCCTCAAGGATCTTTTTAGCAATTTCGTCTACAACATCATGTTGAATTACTCTCTTTAATGGACGAGCACCAAAATCAGGATCATACCCTTTTGTTGCAAGTAAGCGCGATGCTCCTTGATCAACAACAAGTGTGAGATTCTTTTCGCGAAGTCTTTTAGCAACATCATCGAGTTGAAGTAAAACAATTTTTGATAAATCTTCTATGGTAAGTGAACTGAATACAACCATCTCGTCAATACGGTTAACAAATTCTGGTTTAAAGAATTGTTGAACAGTATCTATAACTTGCAACTCATTTTCTCCAGCACCAAGATTAGATGTCATGATTATTACAGTATTAGTAAAGTTAACAACGTGTCCTTGACCGTCGGTAAGTCTCCCATCATCTAGAACTTGTAGCAACACATTAAATATATCAGTATTTGCCTTCTCGATTTCATCTAACAAAATCACGCTATAAGGTCTGCGCCTTATAGCTTCTGTCAGCTGACCGCCTTCGTCGTAACCTATATATCCAGGAGGTGCGCCAATTAAACGCGACACAGTGTGTTTGTCCATATATTCACTCATATCAATACGGATCATAGCTTTTTCATCATCGAATAAAGTTAATGCTAAAGCTCGTGCTAGCTCAGTCTTACCAACACCAGTTGGCCCTAAAAATAAGAATGAACCAATAGGTCGATCAGGGTCAGATAAACCTGAACGAGAACGCCTAACTGCACTTGCTATTACCGAAACAGCTTTGTCTTGACCAACTACGCTTTCATGTAATTTATCTTCAAGATTCAAAAGTTTTTGCATCTCACCTTCAAGTAAACGTGAGATTGGAATTTTCGTCCAGTTAGAAATTACTTCCGCTATATCATCTTCGTCAACTTCTTCTTTCAACATACGATCTCCGGGAGCTACTTGCTCTAAAGCAGCTGAGCGTAATTCGATTTCATGTTCAAGTTCAGGTATTCGAGAATATCTAAGTTCGGCGGCTTTCTCTAATTTACCATCGCGTTCTGCTGTCTCAGCTAAATTTTTAGCTTCCTCTAAATCATGCTTAGCCTGACTGATTGACGAAATAGCTTCTTTTTCAACTTGCCAACGCGAAACTAACGACGCACGTTTTTCATTTAGTCCAGAAAATTCGCGCTCTAACGAAGAAAGTCGGTTCAAAGAAGCAGTATCTGTTTCTTTTCCTAATGCTGTTCTTTCGATTTCTAATTGTCTAATACGACGTTCGACTACATCAATTTCAGTTGGCATAGAATCGATTTGAATGCGTAAACCCGAGGCAGCTTCATCAATCAAATCTATTGCCTTATCAGGCAACTGTCTTGCTGGTATGTACCTATTCGATAAAACACTTGCCGCAATGAGCGCGCCGTCTTTAATACGTACCCCATGATGAACTTCATAACGTTCTTTTAATCCACGAAGTATTGCAATAGTATCTTCGACACTCGGTTCGCCAACGAAAACAGTTGCGAATCTTCTTTCTAATGCTGGATCTTTTTCAATATATTTTTTATATTCATCAAGTGTTGTAGCACCTAATAAACGTAGCTCTCCCCTTGCCAACATTGGCTTAATCATATTTCCTGCATCCATAGATGATTCACCCGTACCGCCAGCACCAACTATTGTGTGAAGTTCATCTATGAAAGTGATAATCTGTCCATCGGCATCTGTAATTTCTTTCAAGGTTGCTTTTAATCGTTCTTCAAAATCGCCTCGGAATTTCGCACCGGCAACCATTGAAGAAATATCAAGCGATATTAAGCGTTTATTTTTTAAAGAATCAGGAACATCGCCTTCAACTATTCTTCTAGCTAGACCTTCAGCGATTGCAGTCTTACCGACTCCGGGTTCACCAATTAAAACAGGGTTATTTTTTGTACGTCGAGATAAAACATGTATCACTCTTCTAATCTCGTCATCTCTTCCAATAACTGGATCCAGCTTCCCCATTCTTGCATCTTGAGTCAAATCACGACCAAATTTTTCTAATGCATTAAAAGTTGCTTCAGGATCATCAGTTGTCACCCGATGCGAACCACGTATTTCCTTCAAAGCATCTAAAATGACTTCATAGCTAACATCACTAGCGCGTAGCATGTCGCCAATTTTCGATGTAGATCTAGACATTGCTAATAAGATATGTTCTGTCGAAACATATTCATCACCCATTACTGCTCGTTCATTATCAGCAGCTTCAAGAATCCTATATAATTCCATATCGATTGTAGGTTCATTAATTGAACCGCTAACACTTACTTCTGTTTTTACTTTTGCTTCACATTGATGTCGGAGTACATTTGGTTCAACACCGATCTTTTTCAATGTTGGAAGCACAACTGATTCAAATTGATCAAGCATACATATCAAAACTCGTTCAGGAGTAATTGTATTATTACCCGCTGACCTTGCATTAGTATTCGCATTATTCAATGCTTCAGCTGCTTTTTGCGTAAATTTCTCTGGATCAATACTCATTCGTTATTCTCCTCTTGTAGCTTTGCTAATACAATTTCCCTCATACCTATTTTGACTATTTCCATTGAAGCACTATCAATTGAATCTTCCACTTGTGCAAGTCGATTTTCAACATCATCTAAACGGAATTGTGTATCTTCTAATGCATTTTTTAGCTCTAGATTTTCTTGTTTTAGATTATAAAGTGCCTTTTCGTATTCGAGTAATTGTGTAATGGCAGTTAGGCTCATACCTTCTTCTCGTAAAGTTTTGATTCGCATCAATCTCTCAATATCGTTATTTGCATAACGTCTATTTCCGCCATCTGTTCTTTGTGGTGTTATCAATCCTCTTCGTTCATACTCGCGAAGTGTTTGTGGATGCGTTCCTACCAGTTTTGCGGCTACGCTCATAACGTAAAGCCCTATCTCGTCCGCATCATTAATATAATCCGAATTTTCCATGTCTATTTTTCCAA
>JAGPDB010000019.1 GCA_018057765.1 Acidimicrobiia bacterium | reverse complement strand
ATACCTTCATTGGGTGGTAAAAAAGATGTTGTCCCGGGACGAACTAACACTCTTGTATTAGAGGCTGATAAACCCGGACTATATACAGGCCAGTGTGCAGAATTTTGTGGACTGTCACATAGCCTTATGCGTATGCAAGTTCGAGCTGTAACTCAGGCAGACTATGATAAATGGCTCGATAATCTTAAAAAGCCGCCTGTAAATGTATGTTTCGATGCAGCTGGACAAGCAAATTCTTGTGATGTCAAAACAGTAGAAGCAAAGCGTTCAATTCTTAAATTTGGTTGTGCAAATTGTCATTCATTTGATGATCCGAGCTCGAAATCTTATGGTCCGAATCTAACTCACTTTGGAAGCGATTTTGATAATGAAGTAATGGGTGGTGGATCTATTGATAAAACACAAGAACACATTTGGAAATGGATTCATAATGCAACGGATTGGAAAAATCAAAATGGTATTCCAATGCAGGCAGACGATTGTCGTTTAGGTCCAGTCCCTGGTGAAGGAAAACGTTGTGTAGGTATGCCAAACTTTTCTGTTGTTTATAAATCAGTAGATGATACTGGAAAAGAAACTAATTTACCCGCAATGACCGAAGAAGAAGCAAAATCTATAGCTCAATATTTGAGCGCAAATAAATAAGAACTAAGGAATAGAATATTATGACAACTGCTACTCCGAGCAATATCAATACAAAAAGCAGTATTGAAACTAAAGCTGAAACGCGTATAGCCACGTTGATTAAACGTCCAACAAAAACAAGAGGTTTAGGATCTTGGTTTACTAGCGTTGATCACAAACGAATTGCCCTGCTTTATATTGCAACAGCTTTATTCTTCTTTTTATTTGGTGGTGTTGAGGCACTTCTAATTCGTATGCAATTGTTCTCACCAAATAGTTCGGTACTTACTGCAGCTCAATATAATCAAATGTTTACAATGCATGGTACAACCATGATTTTCTTAGTGGGAATGCCATTGGCTGCTGCATTTGGGAATTACTTAATACCACTTCAAATTGGTGCACGTGACGTTGCATTCCCAAGATTAAATGCGCTCGGATATTGGATACTACTTTTTGGTGGAATCTTTATGTATTCGAGTTTCTTTATGGGTGGTGCTCCAAACGGTGGGTGGTTCGGATATACACCACTAACTTCATCTCCTTATTCTTCTGGAATTTTGCCAGGAAGAGGAGCTGATTTCTGGGCAGTTGGACTAATCATGCTTGGTATTGGGTCAACAACTTCTGCAATCAACTTTATAGTAACAACAATTAATATGCGTGCGCCTGGTATGAAATTAATGCGTATGCCAATTGTGACTTGGATGATATTAGTAACATCATTTATGACAGCTTTTGCTCTACCCGTATTTACCGCAGCACTAATCATGGTATTTTTTGACAGGAATTTTGATACCAACTTTTTCTTTGCCGCAACAGGTGGAGATCCTCTTTTATATCAACATATGTTTTGGATATTTGGCCACCCTGAAGTATATATTTTGATACTTCCTGGGATGGGTATCGTTTCAGAAATATTGCCGGTGTTCGCGCGAAAACCATTATTTGGACATAGTGTTGTTGTATTCTCAGGTATAGCAATTGGTTTTGTTGGTTGGGGAGTATGGGCTCACCATATGTTTGCAACAGGATTAGGTCCGGTGACTATTTCCGCTTTCGGTGTTGCGACAATGATGGTAGGTGTTCCCACTGGTGTGAAAATATTTAACTGGCTAGGCACACTTTGGGGTGGTTCATTAAGGTTTAATTCTCCCATGTTGTACAGCATTGGTTTTATTGCGATGTTTACAATTGGCGGCTTATCAGGAGTGATGCATGCTGTTGTTCCAGCTGACACACAACAAACTGATACTTACTTTATTATTGCTCATTTTCATTATGTATTATTTGGTGGATTGGTGTTCGCTATCTTTGGTGGAATTCATTATTGGTTTCCAAAAATGTTCGGTAGAATGATGAACGATAAATTAGGGAAGTATACATTTTGGCTTGTATTAATTGGATTCAATTTTACTTTTGGTCCTATGCACCTTTTAGGTTTAGCTGGTCAAGCTCGTAGAACATGGAGATATCAAGAAGACTTACAACTTGAAACCTGGAATAAGGTTGCAACTATTGGTGCATTTACAATTGCAACTGCTACTTTAATGTTTGTTTATAATATTATTAGGTCAAAATTCAAAGGCGAGGTGGCTGGAGCTGACCCATGGGATGCTCGTACGCTTGAATGGTCGATACCTTCACCTGTTCCTGAATATAACTTTTTAGAAGTTCCTCATGTTGAAGCAGTTGACGATTTTTGGCACCGTAAATATACTGAGGATGCTGATGGTAGGTTAATGTTACGTGAAGGCGTAGATATAACTAAAGAGCCAATTCGTGTAACTACACAAGAGGCAATTGAAAAATATGGTGTCCATTTACCTTCACCGTCGTTTTGGCCTTTAATTTTAGGTCTAGCGCTTCCAATTGCTGGTTATGGACTTGTATTTCATAATTGGTTCCTTTGTGGATTAGGTGTATTTGTATTCGCATTTTCTTTGCTCGGATGGTCATTAGAACCAGATGCAGAACCACATGCACATCATAAAGATGAAGAATCACATGTAGGAGTTAAATAATGCGTGAAATAGAAAAGAATAAAATCTCAACAGATGAGGCTGATTATGCCAATGAATCAGATATTGTTGGAGATTTAGCTTTAGAACAAAATGATGTGACATCAACTAGGGTTAGACCAACTAATGGAAAATTGGCAATGTGGATATTCTTATCTTCTGACTTCTTGTTTTTCGGTGGTTTTATTTCTGCATATTTATTATATCGAGGTAGAAATTTAGAACTAGTAGATAGCGCTTTAAAGCTAACAGGAAATTCTGCAAAAGTGCTTTCTGATGTCGTAGATATTCCATTTACATCTGCAACTTCATTTATTTTGTTGATGAGTTCGTTAACGATGGTTTTATCTTTAGCAGCTATAAAAAGAGGGGACATTAGGAGATCTCGAGTTTGGTTAAGTTCAACAGTATTATTTGGTACTATATTCTTAGGTGGTCAAATTTATGAATTTACACAATTCGCTAGAGAAGGTTTTACCTTAACAACTAACCAATCTGGTTCTACATTCTTTGTTCTGACAGGTCTACATGGTGCTCACGTAGCATTAGGTATTTTCTGGTTATTGTCATTATTGAGTTTATCTTTTCAGGGTAAATTAAATAAAGAACAAGCTGAACGAGTAGAAATTGCTGGTCTATATTGGCACTTTGTTGATGTTATCTGGATTGTAATTTTTACTATTATCTACTTAACCCCAGTTAATTAAAAGGAAACTAATGTCTGAATCTCAAATTCAAAGTACAGTTCAAAAAGAGCACACATCCCCAGCTCAATATGTATTAGTTGGTGGAGTATTAGTAGGGCTTACTGCAATGGAAATCTCATTGTATTATATGGAAAGACATATAAATAGAGGTATATTGATGGTAGGACTATATGGAGTGGCAGCAATAAAGTTCTTTTTGGTCGCTGCATTCTTTATGCATCTTAAAGATGATGCAAAAGTATATAAAAGATGGTTTATTCTAGGTGGGCTTACAGCTCTTACATTATTTGCTGCTGTGCTCGTCTCATTATCAATACAAGATCATCGTTTTTTCTAAATTTATTTAGATGTATAACCTACCTCCTTTTGAGTCGCACATAGATGTATATTTAATCGCTGCCATTTGGTGTCTTGTATATGCAATTGCATTTATACGCTTAGCTCCTAAATTAGGAAGAGAAACACGTCCATCTAAATTCCAGTTAATAAACCATATATGCGCAATTGTAACTTTCGTTGTAGGCTCAACATGGCCAGTACATGATGTTAGCGAAAAATCTATGTACTTTATACATATGCTTCAACATTTAGCATTTATCAACTTAATGGCTATATTCATAATATTTTCTGTGCCTTCATGGTTAGCAAGATATATTTTTGTAAGAAAATATCTACTTGGAGTGATGAGGTATTGTGTTCGTTTTCTTCCTGCAACAATCATCTTTAATTTGCTAATCATCTTATTTCATTGGCCAGCCTTTGTAGATGCGACTTTGCAGTCGGGTTTGATTCATTTTCTTGCACATTTTGCGATGGTAATAGGATTTATAATCGTGTGGATGGTAATACTTTCACCAGTGCCAGAAATAGTACGACCTACACCTTTAGTGCAAATGATCTTTTTATTCTTACAGTCCATTGTCCCAACTATTCCAGCTTCATTCTTAACATTAGGCAATAAACCCTTGTATAAAATATATACTCAGCTTCCTAAATTATTCGGTATCTCCGCATTGGATGATCAGCGTATTGCTGGACTAATAATGAAGATAGGACAAGGTTTGCTAATTTGGGGAATGATAGCAGTCATCTGGTTTTCTTGGTCAAATGAGGAGAAGAACAGAGAATTACGATTTAGCAGTGAAAAAGAGAATAAACTATAGAGCGTCATCCTAAGCATCGCCTAGGATCTAGAAAAACAAAGGGTACAACAATGTCGGTCGAAATACAAGAAAATCCATCAGAGCAAGATGAAAATAAAAAGAATCTTCGAGAGCGTTTATATCTACCTTTTACTATTCCATTAATAAGTGCTGGCCTTGTTGCACTTTTAGGAATTAGTTTTTCAAGAATATTTTTAGCTGGTGCGCATGAAGAAGAAGGAGCTGTAGCAGTAGCTGGTGAAGCAAGCAAATCTTCAAATCCAGTTTTTTGGGCAACTATTGTTACAGTAGTCGTTTTAGTTGGTGCAGCATTAATCTCTTTAGCTAAGTCAATGCGACCTATGTCTTTTAAACTTATTTTAGCTGGAACGGTTTTGGCAGTGCTTATATCAGGAGCAATAATTTATGGATCTGGAGAAGAATCAACAGCGGGTCCAGCAGCGGGACAACCAACAGCAGAAGAAATAGCCTCGGCAGACCCTGCTAATGCGATTGAAGTCGACGCGCTTGGATCAAATCTATTTTCAACTAATGCATACACGGTAAAAGCAGGTGTTGTACATATCAAATATATTGGTAAAGGTGGATCACATCAATTGAAATTCAAGGGTAAATTTGATTGGTTCGATTTAGCTGTTAATGCTGGTACTGAAGCTGAAGGAGATGTCAATCTAGTTCCTGGCGAATATGTCATTTATTGTCCTATCCCTGGCCATGAAGCAATGACAGCAACCCTTGACGCAAAATAATAGTGATTGAATAGAAATTGAATAGTCCTCATATTGTAGAAAAATCGAATAAGGATCGTATAGATTCAAAAATCGATATTGAAGGATTGCCGAACCATATTGCAATAGTAATGGATGGAAATGGCCGTTGGGCAACGAGTCAAGGACTCTCGCGTACAAAAGGCCATGAGCAGGGCGAACAAGCCTTATACGATGTTATTTATGGCGCACGTGATCTAGGTATTAATTATATAACTGTATATGCTTTTTCTACTGAGAACTGGTCACGACCAAAAGCTGAAGTTGCTTATTTAATGGGTTTTAATGAAAGGCTATTAGTAGAACGCTTAGGAGAGTTACACGATCATAATATTCGTGTGATCTTTGTGGGTAGAAGAGAAAAACGGATTCCATCTAGATTGATAAAACGAATGGATGAAGCACAAGCTAAAACAAAAGATAATACTGGGATGACTTTATGTATTGCATTTAATTATGGTTCCAGGGCAGAAGTTGTAGATGCAACAAAAAAGATTGTGCAAAAAGTTATTGATGGCGAACTATCAATTGAAAAAATTGATGAAAATATTTTAAGTGATAATTTTTATTTTCCTAATATGCCAGATGTAGATTTTGTCCTTCGAACATCAGGTGAAAAACGTATATCTAATTTCTTATTATTTCAAGGTGCATATGCTGAACTAATTTTTACTGATACTTTATGGCCAGATATGCGCAGAGAGAATCTTTTTGAAGCAATTATTGAATTTCAAAACCGTACTCGCCGCTTCGGTTCTGTCTAATTTCCCCTCCTTTTCCGTGATGGCTGTCAGGGGTGTTAATAAGAACACGTATAGACGTAATCACGGAGTTAATCAAAGTAGAATATAACCCTATGACAGGTCAAACAAATCGTGATGTGGGCGTGGTATTACGCACGTATAAGCTTAAAGAAGCAGATCGCATTGTCGTATTTCTGACCACGAGTCATGGAAAAATTCGAGGTGTAGCTAAAGGAGCTAGGAAATCAGGATCTAAATATTCAGCGAGACTAGAACCTGGAAGTGTTGTAGATTTTCAATGGATTTGCGGAAATTCAGAATTAGTTCGAATCACTCAAGTTGAAACGGTAAATTCTAATAGGCATATTCGAGAAAATTTAGATTTATTTTCCAGTGCACAAAGAATGTTAGAAGCCGTAGATATATTATGTGAAGATAATACAGCTCATGAAGATTTAGCTTTAATGACTATTCGCGCATTAAAAGCAATGAATGAGTCTAAATCGAGTGTTACATGCGGAGCATTTTTATTCAAGGTACTTTCACTAGAAGGCTTTGCTCCAAGTGTTACAACTTGTTTTAAATGTGGGTCACTAAATGAGCTAAATAGTTTTTCTATCCAAAAAGGAAGCTTTTTTTGTGATGATTGTGCAGACCCTGGATGTGTATTAGTACTTGAGCATACAAGGGAAACCATAAAAGCAATTTTTGATGGTCGTCTTTCAAGTGTTGTTCAAAGCCAAGTAAGCAATACCACTAAAGAAGTTGAGGCTTTAGCTATAGCAATGATTGAATATCATACCGGGAAGCATTTAAAGTCGCTAATGCTTGTTTAATATCAAGAATAGAGGCTTTTATTAGGCTAAACTATTGCTACTATGACGCAAAATACACAAGGCCCTAATAAAAATACAGGTGAAAGTGACCTGATGGAACAAATTGTTAATTTATGTAAAAGAAGAGGGTTGGTATTTGCGTCGTCTGATATTTATGGAGGTTTTCGCTCTACATGGGATTTTGGGCCAGTAGGTGTACTATTAAAACGTAATGTCAAAGAAGCATGGTTCAAATCAATGGTTCAAATGCGTGACAATGTTGTTGGAATTGATGCATCAATCCTTATGGCTCCCCAAGTTTGGGAAGCTTCGGGTCATTTAGCAGGATTTACAGATCCATTGGTAGAGTGTTCGATATGTCATCAACGATACCGTGAAGATCAACTTCCAGTGGAAGATGGAAATATAATAGCACCAATGTGTCCTCAACAAAAAAAGAAACAATGTGTCTTAGGTGAAGCAAAAAATTTCAATCTAATGTTTAAAACTTTTGTTGGACCTGTAGAAGATAGTGCAAACGTTGCATATTTTAGGCCAGAGACAGCACAAGGTATATTTGTTAATTTTGTGAACGTTTTAAATACAACACGTCAAAAACCACCATTTGGTATTGCTCAAGTTGGTAAGAGTTTTCGTAACGAAATTACTCCTGGGAATTTTATTTTTCGTACTCGAGAATTTGAACAAATGGAGATGGAATTTTTTGTGCCACCAGAACAAGGACCAGAGTGGTACGAATATTGGAAAAATGAGCGGATGGATTGGTTTTATAATCTTGGAATGAAAAAAGAAAATATTATGCTTCGACCGCATGACGAGGACGAACTCAGCCATTATTCTACTGGTACTAGTGATATTGAATATTTATTTCCTTGGGGTTGGGGTGAACTAGAAGGGATAGCACAGCGCACAGATTTCGATTTAAAAGCTCATTCTCAACATTCTGGCCAAGATCTCTCTTATTTTGATCCTCAGGCAAATCAACGCTACGTGCCATATGTTATTGAACCAGCTTTAGGAGTCGAGCGTGCGACTTTAGCATTTCTATTAAATGCATTTGAAATAGATGAGGTTAATGGTGAAGAACGAACAGTCTTAAAACTACATAAAGATTTGGCTCCGTATAAAGCAGCTGTACTACCTCTATCTAAAAAAGAAGAATTGATGCCCCTAACGAATAAAATCGCTGAAATTTTGCGTCCTCATATGCAAATAGATATTGATCTAACACAGTCAATCGGTAAACGTTATCGTCGTCAGGATGAAATAGGTACTCCAAAATGTATAACTATCGACTTTGATTCACTCGTTGACGGCTGTGTGACTATTCGCGATAGGGACACAACTAACCAAGAACGTATCAGCATAGATTCTGTTCTTAAATATTTAGTAGATTGAATTTTATATGGCACCAAAACGAATTAAATTAGATCTTTCAAAAGTAGAATATTCATCTTATCCTCAACGCATAGGTGCGAGAATTTGTGATTCAATATTAGTAGCAGCTTTATTTGTTGGATTTATATATGCTTCTGGAAATCATTTTATTATTGACCCAGATAATTTAGACCCTAAGTTGGGAATTGGTAATTTAATTTATTATATTCCTTTGTTCGCATTTGCTTATGAAGTACCTCTGATGGCAAGTCAAGGTCTGACAATAGGAAAAAGAATTTTTGGTATTTGTGTTGTACGTGCCGATGGTTTGATAGGTATTGGATTAGATCGAGCATTCACTAGATTTATAGTTCCTCAAGCAATAGGAGTGATACCATTAATTGGAGTATTCGCTCAAATCACAGCACAAGCATGGTTTCTTTTCGATCCTGAACGTCAAAATGTTGCAGATAAAGTGGCAAGAACATTTGTAATCCGCATTCCTCCTAAAGACCAATCAGCAATTGAACAGAATGTTCTCGAAGATAATTCAGATAATGATATAGAGAATATATAGGGCTGGCAAAGTTAAATGGGGAATTCTAAATCTAATAAAGATTCTAGACATAGAGAAAATACAAAGAGGCGCGAAGAACTGCGAACTCGATCTAGAATTATGGATCGCCGAAAAAGAGGATTAGGTAAAGACGAAGAAGAGGCCTTACTAGCTGGCCCTGTAAGACGCTATATTGCATACACTATAGATACTCTTACGCATATTTTCTTTTGGGGTGTTTGTGTCATAGCTCTGACGGGTTTGTCACAAAGCTCAAAATATATTGATGTAGCGTTTCCAGTATCCATCTTTGTTTTTGGGAGTGTGTATTCAATTCCAAAGCTAAAAATAGAGGGTAGAACCTTTGGCAGAGAGAAGGCAAAAATCGAAGTTATAAGAAGAGATGGTAATGGGTTATTAACTTGGCCAAGGGCAATAATTAGATGGTGGGTAGAAATTGGAATAGCCTTTGTAGTGATTCCAATACTTGCACTATTTAATAAAGAGATTCAATATGTTATTGGTCTTTATGGAATAGCCATTCTTATTGTTATTGCTATTCCAATATTCTTTACAGAACATCGACAAGGCTTACATGATATTGCAGGAGACTCAGTTGTTGTAAGGTTTTTTCCTCCTAAAAGGAAATTTTTCAAAAAGTAGTATTTCGTGGTTTATATCTCTAAAAATCGAACATTTAATATAAATGTCACACCTTAAGTGTACGATATAGCTATAAGGAGGTTTTATGAGTGCATTAGTTAAATTGAATAATGAAAATATTGAATTGTCTACGCTTTGGGTAGCAACAAGTGCAGGAAATGTCCAAGAGAATTTTATTCATGCACATAAAGAAGTCGTTAAATATGAACCATATGATGGACCTTCATCTCAAATTACTTCAACTGATGCAATTTTATCGATAGCTGCAAAAATTGAATTAGAAAAAGCTCTATTCTCTAAATCTGCTGCATTTTCTACATTGGAAGGTAATAGAACAAGAAAAGAAGTAAACAATAAATATGAAACAAGATTATGTTTCGAGCGCGATAGAGATAGAATTACTCATTCAGATGAATTTCGTAGGTTAAAAGACAAAACTCAAGTATTTTTAAATCCAGGTGATCATCAAAGAACTAGAGCAACACACAGTTTCGAAGTAGCACAGATAGCTAATGCCATCGCAACTTCACTAAGACTAAATTCCACACTTGTAAGTGCAATAGCTCTAGGCCATGATTGTGGTCACGGTCCTGGAGGGCACGCGGCAGAAGAAGCCTTCTCAAAATATCTACCAGAAGGTTTTAATCATGCTATTTTTGGTGCAGAACTACTAGAAAAAAAACATAATTTATGCAAATTAACTTTAGATGGTGTCAGAAATCATTCATGGTCATTAAATACACCGCAGTCTTGCGAAGGTGAAGTAGTTGCTTGGGCAGATCGAATCGCATATGTTTGTCATGACTATGAAGATGCTACAAGAAAAAAAATATTAACTAGTAAAAATAAACCAAACAATAAAGAGCTTGCTAGTTTTCTCGGACTAAATAAAGCAAAACAGATTTCAATATTTATTAAAGATCTTGTAAATTCCACAATCGAAAATGAAGCAGTTTCAATGTCTCATGAAATGGGCGAAGTATTATGTGAGTTTAGAAACTATAATCATGAGAACATTTATAATACGAAAGTATCGCAAGATCAAAATTTATATATAATCAATATGCTCGACTCTTTAGTTAATCATTATATGGAACACTTTAATGACATACCTAAAGATTTTGTCAATACAAACTCAAATTCTGATGAGGCTAAGTTAAAGATTATAATCACATATCTAGCAGGTATGACAGATAGCTATGCAATAAATACAGCAAATAATATCTAGACCAAATCAAAAATACTTGATTTGACTTTGTTCTTGCAAAATCCAGTTCCCTGAATTGTCTTTATATTGAATTTCAAGATATAGCCCTTCATCACCTAGGTCACTATATGTTGTAACAGCATTATAATTATCTACTTCGATATTTTCCTTAATTACTAAGGTTTGATCTTCATTTGTTATCAATCTGTTTGTTGATATTTTTATTAAATATCTATGTACAACATTTATTGGTTTTGTAGCCCAACTGTAAATTATAGAATTCACTTCCTGTCCATCAGTGTATATCGAATATGAAAAAGAATTAATAAGTCGGTTGCTTGCTAACAAAGTTGTAGTTGTAGTTGTTTTAGTTTCAGTATCATTCACATTTGGTTTTGAAGTTCTTGTTGATGTCGTTGAGTTAGATTCACCAATCTCATCTTTTACGATATTATTTTTTGATATTGGGAATCTTGAGAGACCAGCAGCATCCCCAATCCTTCTTTCTGTAGATGTTGAATTTACTTTAACTCTATTTATATCTACAAGGTCTGAAGTTGACAAAATTTTTGTTCCAATAGTAGTAGTCGCCACTAGAACTATTGAAGAAATAATTAGTAATAGACTTGTGATGGCTTGGGTCGAGGGTACCGAAAAAATATGCTTAAACTTCTTGGCTAGGGTTTTAATATATAGATATAGCATTCCACTCCTAGATATAATCCTTTAATATGATAGTGATATATCGACATATAATTAAATGAACTAGATAGTCCTAATGGCCCATTTACATTGTAAAAGATATGAGGAAATATCTAAGAAATTGGCAATAATGCTAATGAATAGCTATATTTGATTAATTAGTATTTTTTAGAGAGTTTAAATGGGAATTTCAGATCAAGACATAAATAGAGTAAAAGAGAGTGTTGATATAGTCTCATTGATATCAGAACACGTACCTCTGAAACGTACTGGTAGAAGATATAGCGGTTGTTGTCCTTTTCATGATGAGAAAACGCCATCTTTTAGCGTTAATCCAGAATTAGGTTTCTTTTATTGTTTTGGTTGCCACAAAAAAGGGGATGCTATAACTTTTTTGAGAGAAATGTTACATATGGATTTCACTGAAGCCCTAGAAGCTTTAGCAAAACGAGCGAACATAACATTAACTTATGATAAAAGTCAGATTGAATCTAAAACAAAACTAACACCTTTATATGATGCTTTAAAAATGGCAACTCAGTATTATTCAAATATATTAATGTCAAGCGATGAAGCAAAATATGTTAGACAATATTTGAGATCACGTGGTATAGAAAAAGATGCAGTCTTGGATTTTGAGATAGGATATTCAACCGAGAGTTACGATGGATTAGTAAAGTATTTATCGGATAAATTTCTACCTTCACAATTAGTTGAAGCTAATCTTGCGTATAAAAATTCAAGAGGACAATATAGCGATGTTTTTCGCGGCCGACTCATGTTCCCAATAAAAAATACATCAGGAGCTGTAATAGGTTTTGGTGCAAGAACAATGAATGGCACCCCACCAAAATATAAAAATACTTCGGAGACTAAATTATATAGAAAATCTAATGTCTTATATAATATTGATAAAGCAAAATCCAGTGCAGTGGCATTGGGATATTTCGTAGTATGTGAAGGCTATACAGATGTCATAGCTTTTAATCAGGCAGGAATTGAAAGTTGTGTTGCCACCTGTGGAACTGCTGCAACCATCGAGCATGTAAAGACTATGTCTAAATATGCTAAAAAAATCATTTTATGTTTCGATTATGATTCAGCAGGACAAAAAGCTACTGAAAAATGGTTGGAATTTATTAATGAAACAGATGCTGATTTCTATGTCGCACGATTTAGTATAGATAAAGATCCGGCGGATATTTATCTTGAAGATCTAAATTTATTAACTGAAGGTATCGAAAAAGCAATACCATTTATGCAATTTCTATTAGATCGCACGATTGGAGAAATAAGAACTTCGGCATCAATCGAAGAAAGAGCACATGTTGCAGGCCGTGTCGCAAAGATAATATCGAGTCAAACAAGTAAGCTGATTCGAGAAGGGTATATTGTTCAATATGCATCCAGGCTAGGCTTTGAACCCAATTGGTTTTTTGAAGAATTATCGAAAATTGATAAAGCGCCAAAAGAAACAAGTAGCTATACATCAGATCATTCGGTAGACAAAGCTATTGCTCAAAGTAGTGTATTCGGTCATTCAGATTCAACAATTGAGATAGATCTTATTAATGATGAAACTACTCTGAAATTTGATGATCCACGACAACGAGAACTTTTACGGCTTTGCGTTCATGAGCCGGGTAGTGTAAGTGAATTTATCTCTGGTGAGATATTTTCTATAGAAACATATAGAGAAATATTTGACGCATTAATTGAACATGAAACTATCGATTCAGCAAGTAAATCGCTTGATGATTTTCCTAGGAATATTTTGAATCAAATATTGGTTGAAGATTTTGCGGATGTTGAAGATATTTCGTCATATTCGCTAGATGTCTACTCTAGGGTAGTAATTGATCAAATGAAAAATTATTTGTATCAACTAGTAGCGAAAGGTGACGAAGAATCATCATTAGTAAAAAAATACTTAGATGCCTTAAATGTCTCTATCGATAAAACTAATACTCGATCAATTATTGAGTCGGCCACAAAATTATTGGCCCTTCGTAATTCGAATGCCAAGTATTAGTCGAAAGTTGAGATAGATTAGGTATAGCAAATTAATCAGTTAGGTTATAAATGAGCGATACTAAAGATGTTAAAGACACCACAGAATCCATTGAGATAGATGAATCAATTTTGGTTTCACTTGATGCCATAGAAATCGATGGTGAACCAATTGTTGAAACCATAAAATCTCTAACTTCTTCAGTTAAAGAACGAGGATTTATAACTTCAGGAGAGATTTTTGCTGCATTAGCAAACCTTGAACCTTCAGTTGAAGTATTAGCTACGATATACGAAGGCTTGCGTAAAGAGGGTATTGAAGTAGTTGACGAAATACATGATGAGCTAAAACGAGAAGACGAAAGACGTTTACGTGATGTTCCTGTCGCTGTAGACAGACGAAAGTCAGCAAAAAAAGGTAAAAGAACAAGTAAAAATGACAATAATGAAGAAACCAAAAATGTTGAAAGCTCAGGTAAAGCTAATCCCTTATATCTAACAACATCGTCGGCTTCAGCAACTTTCGATCCAGTTCGAATGTATCTTAAAGAAATTGGAAAAGTGTCATTATTAACTGCTGATGAAGAAGTTCGATTAGCGAAACGTATCGAAGCTGGACTCACTGCTGGAAAAAAACTCGAAGAAAATGAAATTGATGATAGTACAAAAAAATCTAGTTTAAAAGCAATTATCCGTGATGGAGAAATGGCATCTAGAGAACTAGTTGAAGCGAATCTTAGGCTTGTTGTTTCTATTGCAAAACGATATGCAAACAGAGGTATGGCGCTTTTAGATCTTGTCCAAGAAGGAAATCTTGGTTTGATGCGAGCAGTAAATCGTTTTGATTACACAAAAGGATTTAAATTTTCCACCTATGCAACCTGGTGGATACGTCAAGCAATTACTAGAGCTATTGCTGATCAAGCACGAACAATTCGTATTCCAGTCCATATGGTAGAAACTATAAACCGTGTAATGAGAATACGTCGACAGATGTCACAAGAATTAGAAAGAGAACCAACACAAACAGAATTAGCAGAAAAAACCCAGTTAAGTATTG
Organism: Acidimicrobiia bacterium; assembly: GCA_018057765.1. NCBI lineage: Bacteria > Bacillati > Actinomycetota > Acidimicrobiia > Acidimicrobiia bacterium. The sequence continues at coordinate 22,562 of JAGPDB010000019.1, read as the reverse complement.
AAAAAATACGTGAAATTGAAAGAATCCAACAAGATCCTGTATCGTTAGAATCACGTGTTGGTGAAGAAGATGATTCTATGCTCAGTGATTTCGTAGTTGATCCTAACGATTTTTCTCCACAGCAAATCTCGGACCGTAAACTACTCATTGAAGCTCTAGAAAATGCTCTAGGCGACTTAAATGAGCGTGAACGAGATATTGTACGTATGCGATTTGGCCTTGATGATGGAGAGACTCATACTCTTGAAGAGGTCGGTCTTGAATTTGGTGTAACACGTGAACGTATAAGACAGATTGAATCAAAAACACTAAAGAAACTTCGCCATCCTGTGCGCTCTAAAGAACTACGAGAACATCTCGACGATGATAGTTAACTTAGATTAGTTTATTTTTTAACGGGTCCTCACCGTGTAAATGTGTTGCACAGACGTGACCTTTATTTCTGTTGCTGAATACTAAAATAATAAAAGTAGCGCTCAATTGTATAAAACCAAGTACGACGAAAACTATTGAACTGATTGATATAGCATTTATAAGTAGAAGTCCAGAAGATAATGTCCAAAGTCCATATGCTCTAGGACTAATACCAGCGCTGCATTGCTCTTTAATCAGATGGCGAATTTGTGGTAGATATGCGTAACCGCCAATAAATGCACCAAGAAGCCCAATAGCATTAAAAAAGTTCATAATTTATAATACCCTAAATGTTGTAAGGTATCGGTGCTAGTTTTCTTAATCGTTTGGAGCATATTGATGAAAGAAGAAAAAGCTTTTAGCGCAATAAGAAAAGAAATAATCGCACATAAAAGCAATCAACAATTCACCAAGAATGACTACAAACCTCTGTATTTAGCATCTTCATCATCAAAGGTAGTAATTATTGGTCAAGCTCCAGGGTTTAAGGCACAAGAAAGTGGTATTCCCTGGGATGATGCTAGTGGTGAACGCTTAATAAGTTGGTTAGGAGTAAGCGAGAAGCAATTTCGTGACCCTGAAATCTTTGCTTTGATTCCTATGGATTTTTATTATCCAGGTAAATCCAAATCAGGCGATATGCCGCCACGAAAGGATTTCGCCTCACTTTGGCATCGAAGGCTTCTTGATCTAATGATTAATGTCAAACTTACTGTGCTCATAGGCTCATATGCTCAAAAGTACTATCTTGACGATAAAAAGAAAAACCTCACACAAACAGTTCAAAATTATAAGGAATATCTTCCAAAATATTTCCCAATAGTTCATCCATCACCACTGAATTTTCGCTGGCATGCAAAAAATAGATGGTTCGAAAGTGAAGTTGTGCCAGATTTGCAAAAAACTATAGCTAAGATCCTTTAAATCTCAGCCTAAGTACTCTCAGTTTGTATTGTTCTGCTATAGTATTTCCGTCTTCCGAGGTAGCTCAGCTGGCAGAGCGCTTGACTGTTAATCAAGATGTCGTGGGTTCGAGCCCCACCCTCGGAGCAATTTTTATTATATTGTATAGTTACTTGACCTTATTTATTTTGATTTGATTTTGGTTTTTTATCTATTAATACATCTTGTTGCCATTTACTCGGTTTTTTGTCGGTTCGATGAATACAACCGACCCAACAGCAGGGACGTTTTTGGCCTTCTAGCAGTTCTTCGACGGTTCGAATTATTCGTCGTTCACGTGTCTTTTCTTGTTTTGCATCTTGTACCCAACAGATAAATTCGTTACGAGCAATAATCGTGATATCTTCCCACAGAGCAGTAATTTCTTTATTTTTACTAAGTGCCTTGTTTAGATCTTTAGGTAGTTCGTGTACCAGACCTCCAGATAATTCAATTTTGTTCATGATCACACTTTAATACTTAAGTAGCAAAAATGAAAGCAATGATTTGTTAAGCTTATCTTATTGAAAAAACTGAATCTTCTATAATTATATATAGATCTTCGAAATCTGCATTTGAATATACTATAAACCCAATAATACGCCTAAAAGAGTTAAAGCTATTGTTGTAGAAACAATAAATGTAAATCCTACAAAATGGGTATTATATATAATAACAAGGGAATAAATGAACAATCCGCAGAGTTCAAAATAATGACACATGATTAAGACATTATCTTCAAGATGACTAAAAAAGACTACTATCATCATGTGAGATATGAATTCTTAAGTCTCAACGAAATTAAAAGAAGTGCCAGAAAAATGATTAATAATATCAAAGTATAGGATTGAAGATGGATTTAGTTTACGGCGATTTACAACTAAGAGATGTTCCAGAACTCAAATGGTCTGGCTCACAATCTCATTTAGATCATATTATAGAAGCAATAAAGCGAGTTGATAATGATGAAGTCGAGATGGTTTATGGGAAGTTAAATGGAGCTATTATCGTTAAAGGTGGCATCGACTATAAAAAAATAGAAGGTACTGGTTTCATTTGGATGGTTAATGTAAAAGATGAATTCCAAAGTAAAGGTATAGGGTCACAGTATTTTACAGAATTAGAAAGACGTATAAAAGTTAGAGGACTGAATAGAGTAACTATGGCGGTTGAAGAATCTAATCCACGGGCAAAAGCACTATATCTTCGAAATGGTTACTCTGAAAAAGAAAAGATAATTGAACGTTGGGATGAAATTGATTCGCAAGGAAATATAGTAAAAATAGTCGCACCGTGCGATCTGCTTGAAAAAGAACTTTAGATTATCAAACAACTAAGTTTAATAAACCACAGAGTTCTTTAATGTCTGCAGTCATAGAGATCTCATCTTTATTCAAAACCTTTTCAACTTCATTCGAGATTATTCTTAGTGCAGCTGGTGTATCTAAATCACAATTTAAATAATTCAATATCACGTCTCTGGCTTGTGTTGAAGAACTAATTCTTTCGACTTTTTGAATATCGATTGCAGCTTGAATTTTTTTATAAAAAGTAAAACTTCCGTGGATAAGTTTTTCGTGCCAACTGAAACTATCGAAATAATGATTATTTAATATCGCAATTTTTATTGCGGCGCTTGGGTATCTATCTAACAGGTCATCAATATATATCATATTTCCGAGAGACTTAGACATCTTCTCGCCAAAGAAATCTACCGTACCTGTATGCATCCATATTTTTGCGACTGAATCGTTCCCTAAGCCAAAATTCTGTGCCATTTCGCTTGTATGGTGAGGAAATTTCAAATCTTCGCCACCACCGTGTATATCTATTTCTCCACCAAATTCATCAAGTAACATTGAAGTACATTCGATATGCCAACCTGGACGTCCTATACCAAGTGGAGATTCAAATGAAGGTTCGCCTTCAAGTGATTTTTGCCAAACTATAAAGTCGAGTGGGTGTTCTTTTCCTTTTATCTTCGTATTACCCCCACGGTCATTAAATATTCGTTCCATTACGATTTCAGAAATTGGAAGTTCTGGCATCTTTGGTTTAGTTTTAGAATATTGAAAATACCAATCACCGTTTAGATCGTAGAGAAACCCGTTGTTTTTAAGTATTGTTACAGTCTCGATAATTTCTTGTATTTTTTCGCTAACCTTCGGCATTTTATTGGGCTTACGCAAACCTAATTGTTCCATAGAGTCGTTAAGTCTTTTTGTCTGAGATCTAGCCAAATCAAAAATATCTTCATTTATTGATTTTGCTTTTGCTATTATCGAATCGTCTATATCAGTAATATTTTGAATATAATTTACTTTTTTATTCAAGTTATGTTCTATATGATAAATCATTGTATCGAAATAAGTAAATGTCGCACCATGGCCAACATGAGCTGTATCATAAGGTGTTACACCACAAACATATAAATCATAAACTGGCTTATCATCTAAGGTAGTAAATTCATTAGAGTAACTATTCCAAATTTTCATTTCACAATTTTAACGTAAAATCACAGAATTTCTTTATCAGGCTATACTTATTGTCTAATGTGGATAGTAATTGTATTAAAAAATATTAATTTAGATTCATAAACTATTAATTTAGAAATCTTTCTTTCAACTCTGCGGTAGGTATCATGCATGTGTCTCGTTTACCAAACCATTTATACCTGTACTTAGAAATTATTCTATACACGAGGTCTCTGACTGCTTTTGGGATAAACAATAATAACGATGCTATTTTTATGAAATATCCTGTATCTATTAATGCATGAATCGCGGCACTCGACCGATCATATACTTTATTCTCTTTTATATAAATGACTGTTTTAAGATCATTACCATGTGATTTTATATTGTATTCTTTTAATAGTTTTATACCAGCACTAGATTGCAATGTAGCAAATTTTAAATGATTTTGTTTGTCCAATCTGATTAATTTATTTACGAAACTATTGCACAAATTGCAAACTCCGTCAAAAAGTAAGATATTCATTCATATTTATTCTAATACATACTATAAATAACTAGAATATAGTTATGACAAAATTACAATCATTAAATCCTTCAAAAAATTATGAATTAATTGGCGAAGTTGAGATGTCTTATCAAGCAGATGTAAAAAATGCTGTTTTAGATGCTAAATCGGCACAAAAGATGTGGTCAGATTTGTCCATCGAACAACGTTGTGCTCACATAAAAGATTTCACCGATATCTGCGAAAAACATTCTGCAGATATCGCACAATTAATGATATTGGAAACTGGTAGGAGTAATTCTTCAGCATTGGACAATGTACAGGGCGGAATTGATTTTTTTAATAAATATATTGATACCGCACCAGATTTTTTTAAACCAAAAATTACATTTGAAAATGAAAAAGAGATACATAGAGTATTTCAAGAGCCATATGGTGTAGTCGCAGCAATTTGCCCGTGGAATTATCCCTTTATGAATGTAGCATGGCAGTGTGGACAATCTCTATTGGCTGGAAATACAATTGTTTATAAGAATTCACAAGAGAATCCTCTCTTCGCTAAATATCTTAAAGAATTAATTGAACAATCAACTATGCCAAAAGGTGTGTTTAATATTTTAATTGGAGATGCTCAAGTAGGTAAGTGGATGATTCGAGAAGAGATTGATTTTATTTCATTTACGGGAAGCACAAATACCGGAAAAGAATTAACAAAAATTGCAGCTGATAAATTTATTCCAATAATTTCTGAACTAGGAGGTTCTGCCCCTTTAGTTATTTTTGATGATATACAAGTTAATGATGAATTAATTGAACATATATGGAGTCGGAGATTTTCCGATGCCGGTCAATCTTGCGATGCTGTAAAACGTCTAATAGTTCATGAGGACATATATGACGATATTGTTAGTAGGTTAATAAAATTGATTTCTAGCAAGAAAATTGGTGATCCTTCTGATGATTCAAATGATATGGGTCCATTAATCTCTAGCAATCAACTACAGCGATTGGAAGATCAAGTACAAGATGCAAAAGTTAAAGGTGCAAAAATAGAAATTGGTGGTGAAAGGCCTGAACTACTAAAGGGAGCATATTTTCTTCCAACAATAATTACGGATGTCGTTAAAGAAATGAAAATTTGGCATGAAGAAGTTTTCGGACCGGTACTTCCAATAGTTTCATTTAAAAGCGATGATGAAGCTATTAATTTAGCAAATGACACAATTTATGGGTTAGGTGCTCACGTGATGACAAAAGATAAAGATCGATTCAATAAATTAGCAAAAGAGATTAAATCTGGGATGATCGGCCAAAATACAGTCATGTTTTGGGGTACAGAGAATCCATTTGGTGGGTATAAACAATCTGGTATGGGTAGAGTGCATGGCGACTATGGTTTTTCTGAAGTAACTCAAGTCAAGCTAATATGCGAAGAAAAACAATAGTGTTCTAAATAATTATTAGATTATTTTGTTAAGTTATCTGCGGCGAATTCAGGAAAAACACGCTTAGTTGTTTTTACTTTTGACCGACCTTTTCTGGTTCGCTTAAGCTCGAAAAAATGTGAGCTGCTACCTAGTTTAGATAGTGCATCCCAAAGAATTAAACCTTGTTCTTTTTCGGGTAGCCCCTGTAATACTGGACCGAAGTAACCCTGTTTTTCACCATTTTCGCTATTAAAAATGATAAGAGGTACACCAACATCATTCCCAACGACTTCTACTGCATTTTTGATATGTACACTAAGTGCTTTATCATATTTATCTCTGCTCGCTTCTTTAAGGTAATCACTGCTTAAACCAAGACGTTTCAAAACTTTGCCCATAAAATTATCGTCATCTAATTTTTTATCGATAAAATATGACTTTCCAAATTCGCTATATAAAACTCCACGATCAATATTCTCTTTTTCGTGTATAGCTTCAATCATGCGAAGTACCTGGTGAGCAATACTATGGGTGTCTAAATGTCCTGTAACATCATCACCTGAAAGTTCGTTATTCTTTATCGCAAGACTAAAAGGTAACCAATTTATTTTTAATACACGGTTTTCGCTAACTTCAACTAACCAACGGCTAGTAACCCAACACCATGGACAACTGGGATCAAAATAGAAATCTATTTCCATTTAATGTTACTTTTCTTCATAATGTTCCTGTATATAATTTGTGACATCTACAAAATCTTTTATTATTGTAGCATCCAATTTTTTTGCTTTTTCTAAATCGTTAATAGATGGAATAGCAAAAGTTTTAGCACCAGATGTAATACCAGAAATAATACCTGGGATTGAATCCTCAACAACTAGGCACCTAAGAATATCGACTTCTAATTCTTTTGCAGTTAATAGATAAGGGTCTGGATGTGGTTTCATATTTTTTGCGCCAGCACATGAATGCGTAATTTTAAAACTATTTTTAATCTCACGAAGGTCTAAAGCCGGTTTTAACATTTCCATTGGGGAGGCGGTACAGACTGCAAGAGGAATTGCTAATTTGTTTAGTAGTTCAAGCAATTCAAAAAAACCGTTTCTAATTTGAGCTTCTTCTATAATCTTCTTATGTGCAGTATCGACTATCTTTTTTTTTATCTCTTCGGGATCTAGGTCGTTGATATTTAAAGCCTCAAAAGTCATGGGTATTGTGACGTCAATGCCTAAACCTGTCCCAGCATGCAACAAATCTACCGGAACAGTAATACCGTATTCTTTAAAGACACTTAATATAGCTTTTTTCCATATGGGTTCAGAATCGACCAATGTTCCATCAAAATCTAATATCACTGCATCGATTATCATCATCTAGATTCTAACTTAGAAAGCCGCAATCTATACAATAAAGCAAATAGTGTTAAACTTAGTAAATGCCAATTATTATTCGTGAAGAGCAATTTAGACTTAAATCACGCTTGATTAAAGCTGGCGCGATAGTTTTAGATGATATTGATGCAGCTAATCAAAAGGTAAGGCCTGCAAGAATTGGTTTAATAAATTTAATGCCTGCAGCTACTATGGAAGTTACTGAACTTCAATGGCTTAGATACATGTCTAATACTGCTGTTCAGATAGATCCAGTTTTAATCAAATTTGATAAAGATTTTCGTGAACGTGCGGGCGCATCTAGAGCTAATATATTAACTAGATATATTCCATTTAGTGAAGCCAAAAAAAATGGATTAGATGGATTGATAATTACGGGCGGGAATCTTGAGTTAGCTAATGTTCAAAAAGGCGAACAAAAAATTGGGTTAGATTTTATAGAATTTAAATTCTATGATCAATTAAGAGATATAATTTCCTGGGCTCGATCAAATGTTTACTCAACAATATATTCCTGTATCGCAAGCCATTTTGCGTTAGATCAATTATTTGAAATGAAAAGAAACATAATGCCACAAAAACTTTTTGGCGTATTTGACCATGAGGTACACGATACTTTATCGTCGCCTTTTACTAAGGGTATCGACGATATCATTAGGGCTCCCCATGCACGATGGGGAAGTGTTGATATCTCTGAATTTGTAAATAAAGATATAGAAGTACTGGCTTCATGTAAAACTGCAGGTTGGCTGATTGCGCAATCTCGTAACTCTTTGGGCGGACATGATATGTTTCTACAGGGACATCCTGAATATGACCGTTATGATTTACATAGAGAATTTCAAAGAGACTGGGCTATAGGAGAAGCTAAATCTATTCCTCATGGATATTACAGGAATGATAATCCTGCGTCATTACCCCAACTTACATGGGCAAATGACGCAAGAGCGCTACATTCCAATTGGATAGCAGCAATATATAGGCACTTCTCTAGTAATTTACTAAACTTGTAATCAGTGACAAAATATAAAAATTTATTATTTGATTTCGATGGTTGTTTAGTTTCAAGTATCGAGTTTTGGTTGAATATATATAGAGAAGCATTTAGTGAATTCAATTTGTATCCATCAGATAAAGAAATTATGTATCATGTTGGAGATTGGGACATACATAAATATTTTGAGATCGAAGATAATCAGCGATTTGTCGATATTGTTAATTCGAAATTAACCGATACACATGGTCGTCAAGTTTTGAGTCCTAATGTTGTTGAATTATTAGACGAACTCTCAGAACAACATTGCTTTGCAGTTGTCTCTAGCGGTGTTAAATCTAACATTTTAGATGCGTTAACAAATAATTCTATTAATCATCATTTTGATGTAGTTCTGGGAGTCCACGAGGTCATAAATATTAAGCCCGACTCGGAACCTATATTGAAAGCGATAGATCTACTTAAAGGTGAAATATCAAATTCGATCATGATTGGTGACTCGCGTAAAGACCTTGAAGCGGCAAATAACGCTGGGGTTGATTCAATCTTGTATTATCCAGCAATACATGAGAACTCACATGATTTAGAAATGCTATTAACCTATGAACCAACATATGTGGTTAAATCATTGTTGGAAATAAAAGAAATAGTTGAATAGCTATTCAACGAATTCACAACAAAAATAAGAGTTAGTATCATGGTTTAAATCTTCTCTCAACCTGTCTAATTGGTCAAAGAATATCAAGAAACATGTTAATTGTATCCTATAGGACATCTTCAGGTATTTCTCAGGAAGTATGATTATCTTCATATTATGAGAATACTGGTAATCGAAGATGAACATAAAATTGCAAATGCAATACGAAAAGGGTTAGAACAAGAAAATTATGCTGTGGATGTAAGCTACGATGCTGATGATGGATACGCAATGGCATTAACTGTTCAATATGATGCAATCGTGCTCGACTATATGTTGCCTGGTGAACGCAATGGGTTAGAACTATGTCAAGATCTAAGAAAAAAGAATATTCATACACCTATATTATTCTTAACTGCAAAAGATCAAACAAGAGATAAAATTAATGGTTTAAATGCTGGTGCAGACGACTATTTGGTAAAACCATTTTCCTTTGAAGAGTTGCTAGCGAGGATTCGTGCTTTATTTCGAAGGCCAAATATCACATCAAGCCCAATCTTGGTAGTTGGTGACCTTACACTTGATCCTTCCGAGTTGCTTGTTAAGAGGTTAGGTGTTGAAATACAATTATCTTCAAAAGAATTTGGACTACTCGAGTATTTAATGAGAAATACAGGTCAAATATTGTCCAAAGATTTAATTATTGATCACGTATGGGACTTCGATTCTGATATTTTGCCTAACACAGTTGAAGTCTTCATTGGATATCTAAGGTCAAAAATTGAAAAACCATTTGTAGCTCCAAAGCTAATCCATACAGTAAGAGGATTTGGTTACAAAATATTAGATCCAGGAAGCTAAAAATGTATATAAATTTTCATACTAAAAATAGATTAAAACTATCTGCAACCTATTTATCTATAATCATGTTCTTATCTATTGTTTTTTCGGTAGCAATATATAAAGTATCTTCAGATCAGATAAAAAGAGGATTGCGACCAGCACCTGCGCGAATTCCACCAAAACAAATAAGTCATGAAAAGGCAGAAGATAGATTTAACGATTTTGAAGATTTCCGAAGCGGAAGAATCGATGAAAGCCGCATTCGCCTCAAAGAGCAACTACTTTTAATTAATTTTGGCGCATTATTTTTTGGGACATTCTTAAGCTATTTGCTGGCCATTAAGGCACTTAGCCCTATTGAGAGAGCGATGGAGAAACAAGACAGGTTTGCCTCTGATGCGAGTCATGAATTGAGGACTCCTCTTGCTGTTATGCAGAGTGAAATAGAGGTGGCGTTAAGATCTAAAAAATTAACTAAAGATGAGTCAAAAGAAATATTACAGTCAAGTTTGAATGAAGTAAAAAAAATGACGAATATTTCTAATGCGCTTTTAACATTGGCACATAGCGAAAGCCAAAAAGAAGAATTTTTTGATTGTGATTTAAAGAAGTTGATTAATGATGCAGTTCAGAATACAAAATTAAACGCAAATCAGAAAAATATAGTAATAACTTCTGAAATACAAGTAAATTTTGTTCGTGGTGAATTCGAAAAACTAAAACAACTATTTATAATAATTTTGGACAATGCAATTAAATATAGTTATAAAGATAGCAAAATTGATATCGAAGCTAAATCGATCGGTAAAAAAACCCAAATTGATATCGCCGATACCGGTATGGGAATTGATGCTAAAGAGCAAAAGCTCGTATTTCATAGATTCTATAGAACAGATAAATCAAGAACTAAAGATGGGAATGAGGGTTTTGGATTAGGTCTGTCGATCGCTAGAAATATAGTCCTATTACATAATGGTCATATTAGCGCTTTGTCAAATGATCCAAAAGGAACCATCATAAGAATTATTCTGCCGACTAGTTAACTCTAAGCAAAACTTCAGTTTCATCTTGTTTAATGAAACTGTAAATGAAATTAAGGAGCAGAGATGTCTAAAGAAAATGAAGATCAAAATGAAAAAAATGTAACAGCGCAAGTTAATACAAGCGTGATAGAAAGGATTGATGAGCTTGAAAAGAAGATCAAGTATCTATATATTTCATTAGGAATGTTAATAGTAGCGGTATTGTTTGTTGGTATCTTAGGGTTCTGTTCAAGAATGGACGATCATGGAAATAGAGGCGATAATCAACGTCTTAGAGGCCGTGATGGTGGCGACAGTATAAGAGGTAATAATCGTCCTGGGTTAGACCATGGAGGATATGAAGTTCCTGGTAAACAACAAGGTCCTGGCCAACAGCAACCACCAGAAAAATCACCAGTTGACATATCACCAGCTAATCCAGATACTGTCCCAAGCACATAAAAAATCTTATCCCCCAAAGATAAATGACGGCGAACAGAAATGGTCGCCGTTTTTCCATAGTCAACAATTATGGTGATTTAATACTATGATTGTAAAAAGAAGATATTTTAAGTATTTATGGAAGACAATGGCGATAAAAAAAGAATCTAAAACTAAAACAAATTCAACATATGATGCAGGGCAGATCACAGTCTTAGAAGGCTTAGACCCTGTGCGTAAACGTCCTGGAATGTATATCGGATCTACGGGTTCGCAAGGGTTGCACCACCTTATCTGGGAGGTCGTTGATAACTCTATAGATGAAGCAATGGCTGGGCATTGTAATCGTATAGATATAACTATTGGTCAAGATAGTTCCGGAGCATGGTGTCGGGTTGTTGATAATGGTAGAGGTATTCCTACTGGCCCGCATCCTAGTGATAAGAAAAAATCGGCAGCTGAAATAGTTTTAACTACCTTACACGCTGGCGGTAAATTTGGTGATGGTGGGTATAAGGTATCTGGCGGTTTGCATGGTGTTGGTATTTCAGTCGTGAATGCCCTTAGTTCAAAATTAGAATTGCATATTGAACGTGAAGGCTCACAATTCGAAATGGCATTTGCTGCTGAAAAAACCGGCAAAGTTATTAAGAGTGGAGTTGCGCAAGGAAAGTTGAAAAAAGTTGGGACTGTCCCAAAAACTCGTACCGGAACAACAATAAAATTCTGGCCTGATAAAGATGTATTCGATACTACTGATTTTAAAATAAATACTATTTGCGAGCGCTTGCAAATAATGGCCTTTCTAAATAAAGGTTTGACTATTGGTTTTCATGATGAACGATCTTCTTCGGCGGATGAACCACGAAAAGAAATAACTTTTTCTTATGAAGGTGGAATAGTCGATTTTGTTAAACATCTAAATCAATCTAAATCACCACTATTTAATACTATAGGGTCATTTTCTGTATCAGTGCCTGAAGGCGAAATCGATGTTGCATGGCAATGGAACACCGGCTATCACGAAGCATTACATTCTTTCGCGAATGGTATCTCAACAACTGAAGGGGGGATGCATGCTGAAGGTTTCAAGCGAGCATTAACCTCAGCTTGTAATAAGTTTGCGCGGGCATCAAATTTAATTAAAGATAAAGACCCGAACCTGCAAGGTGAAGATGTTCGTGAGGGAATGTGTTGTGTTGTTAGTGTAAAGTTGGGTGAACCCCAGTTCGAAGGTCAGACAAAAACGAAGCTTGGTAATACAATTATGAGATCAGCTGTTGAAAAAGCAACTGGGGAATTCTTTTTAGCATGGTTAGAACAAAATTCGAGTGAAGCTAAATCTCTAATAAATAAATCTTTGGTATCAGCAAAAGCTCGTAAAGCTGCAAAACAAGCTAAAGATCTTACACGACGAAAATCTTCATTGGACTCGGGCGGTTTACCAGGTAAGCTTGCTGACTGTTCTTCTAAAAAACCAGAAAATTCTGAATTGTTCATTGTAGAAGGAAACTCTGCAGGTGGTAGCGCGAAAGATGCGCGTGATCCTAAACATCAAGCAATATTACCTTTGCGGGGAAAAGTTTTAAATGTAGAACGTGCTCCTCTTGACAAAATTTTAAAAAATTTAGAAATACAAACTTTAGTATCATCTATTGGCGCTGGTATTGGCAGCGATTTTGACATTAAAAAAATTCGTTATAATAAAATTATTATTTTGGCTGATGCCGACGTTGATGGTGGACATATACGAACATTATTAATTACATTTTTTTATAGACAAATGTTTGAGCTTGTTGAAGGTGGGCATTTATATGTTGCACAACCACCTTTATATTCTACAGAAATAAAAGGTGAAAAAGTTTATGTAGCCGATGAAGCACAACGACAAGAGCTTATTGATAAAAACAAGAGAAGCCAACTTAGGTTTGTAAGATTTAAGGGTCTTGGTGAAATGGATTCTAAAGAATTGCGTGAAACAGCTATAAGTCCAGAAACTAGGAGACTTGTTCGTCTGGATATTGATCAAGCTACTATTTGCGATGATGTACTTTCGCGTCTTATGGGCGATGATGCCAGTGCTAGACGCACATTCATTGAAGAAAATGCAAAAGAAATTGAAAATATAGATATTTAGTTTGAACTTTAAGGAAGACAATGACAGTAAAGAAGCCATCGAAGAAAAATAAGGTTCAAGAAGAGCTCTTTAGCGCAGCCATTCCAACCAAAGCACTTGTCGAAGAAGTAGAAGGCGCCTTTTTAGAATATGCAATGAGCGTTATTGTTTCGCGTGCATTGCCAGATGTACGTGATGGATTAAAGCCTGTTCATCGCCGTATCTTATATTCCATGCACGATACTGGGGTACGTAGTGATCGTCCCTTTGTTAAATGCGCACGTATTGTTGGTGATGTTATGGGTAGGTTTCATCCACATGGTGATCAATCAATTTATGAGGCTCTGGTTCGTATGGGTCAACATTTTTCGATGACTTTACCATTAATTGATCCGCATGGAAATTTTGGATCACCAAATGACCCAGCTGCTGCAATGCGTTATACAGAAGCACGTTTAGCTACTAATGCAGAAAGACTTTTAGAAAATATCGATGAAGACACTATCGATTTTATTGATAACTTTGATGCAAGTGTATTAGAGCCTGTTGTTTTACCTGCGAGAATTCCAAGTCTTTTAATAAATGGCTCTCAAGGTATTGCTGTAGGTTTAGCTACAAACATACCACCACATAATGCATGTGAAGTTATTAGTGCTGCTGTCTATGTGCTCGACCATGAGGAAGCAACAGTTAATGATCTTATGAAGTTCATTAAAGGTCCTGATTTTCCAACAGGTGCAACAATACTTGGTGTAGATGGACTTAGAGATGCCTATACAAAAGGTAAAGGCTCTCTTCGTGTTCGTGGCGAATATCTTTTAGAAGAATCAAAAGGCAGGACTTCGATCATTATTCATTCGATTCCTTATCAAATTTCTATTGAGTCAATCGCTGAAAAAGCAGCTGAAGCAGTTGAATCTGGAACTATTCAAGGCGTTAAAGATATTAGGAATGAATCAGGCCAAGGTAAAACACGTTTAGTTATTGAGTTAAAACCAGGTACAGATGTAAATGTTATTTTGAATAATATTTATAAACATACGCCTATGCAAACTACTATTCCTATGAATATGGTTGCATTAGTAGATGGGGTACCTCGTACATTGCGTTTAGATGAGTTTATTTCAGAATGGATAACTCATCAGAAAGAAGTCATACGTCGTCGTTCACAATTTCGTTTAGATAAATGTGAAGCTAGGTATCATATACTTGAAGGACTGCTTCGCGCTGTAGAAATGATTGATGAGATTATTGCACTTATTCGTGCTTCAAAGGATAGGGGAGTAGCCAGAGAGAAATTGCAACTTACGCCTTTTGATTTCTCTGAAATTCAATCAAGTCATATTTTAGATCTAGCTTTAGGTCGTCTAACAGAACTCGGTCAAAAAGAATTAGCGATAGAAGCTAAAGAATTAAAGAAATCAATCAGAGAACTTAAAGCTTTATTGCGAGATCCTGCTTTAGTATTAGCATTATTAAAAGATGATTTAAACACCTTCTTAGGAACAATCGATAAAAAACGAAAAACAAAGATCGAAAAATCTGATAGTGGAGTTATTGACACTACGGCACTAGTAGCTCAAGAAGATTTAATAGTTAATGTGACAGCGAGAAATTATGTACGTGCAATTAACGCGGCATCGCGTAGTGCAAAAATTACTTCCACCAAAGATAATGATGTTGTTGCTAATGCCTATGAACTAACTAGCCTTGACTCAATCTTGGTCGTAACAAATTTCGGTAGAGCATATCGTATCAATTGTCATGAAATTAATAGAGATAAACTAGTTGCAGTTTCTTCACTTATTTCTCTGAGTTCCGGCGAAATACCTCTATCTATAATTAATATTAATGATGTAAGTGCAATAGTAATGCTATCTGACTCTGGTGGTATTAAACGTGTAGATATCGAAAATCTAAAAGATATAGCTACACGTAAAGATGGAGTTGTATGTGCAAAATTGGGTACTAGCGAAAAAGTAGTTTCTGTTTGCGATGTCTATGATGATGATGATCATCAAATGCTGGTAGTAACAAATAGCGGTCAAGGTATCCGTTTCCCATTTATAGATATTCGTGCTAGCTCACGATCAGCTGGTTTTGTTAGAGCAATAAAACTTAAAGATAAAGATCGTGTTATTGGTGCTATTAGTGTATTTGAAGATGACGATTGTGTGATCTCGACTGATAAGGGTTTTGCAAAACGTATGCATGTTTCGAATATGACATTACAATCACGTGCTGGTTCTGGTATGCGTGCAATGAAATTGCAGCCATCTCGTGGAACTCTTAGTGCGATTTGTCTAGCTCTTGGCGAAGTTACAGCATTTGTGAGCGATGTGGGCGCCATATCTGTTCCAACAGTTTCGATTACTTTACAGGACCGTGAAGGTAGTGGTGTAAAGGTTAAAGGTCTTTCAGGCGATGTAAGCTCAATTTATAGTGTTGCTGACGCTGTTTGATAAGCAAATGGACTTGTCAGAACTAACGTTTGAGCAACAGCATTCCTATGATCCTCTAATTGCGGATGTTTATAATAAGCTATTTGCCAGCATACATTTAAGCGAAAATTGGGTACATGATCCAAAAGAAATAATAGATATTTGCAATAGTGAAACCAGTAACTTCTATCTAGGTAAAATAGGTAAATATGTAGTAGCTATGGCAACTCTAATAAAACCATATGATTCATTAAGTCATAAAACAGCAATAATTGAGGACCTAGCAGTGTGCAAGGACTTCCAAAACCAAGGAATTGGAGATAATTTAGTATTATTTCTTGAACAAGAAGCAATTGAATTGGGTGCTTCTCGCATAGAACTACACAGCAGCGATTTAAGGGTTTCAGCTCAGTCTTTATATGTAAAGCATGGTTATATTAAAGTTGAGACAAAGTTATTTCGTAAATCCCTAACTTAAAATACAATAACCTTTTTAAGAGATTAATTTTTTTTGCAAAAGTACTAAAACTTATAGCTTATTATCTAAAATTTCAGCATAATACGTATTATGCGTAAAATACGCGAAACACCTCAAGTCACTGAAGACCATATGCTCAAAAAGCATATACTATGGCTTCAATTTTTGTATGGATTTACACGTGTTGGATTCTTGACTTCTGCATTTGTGTTACTAGTTATTAAATTGGATTTAACAATATTAAATTCTGCGATTGTCACAATAATGCTACAAGGTGCTACTTTATTTGCAAATAAACTATGTGACAATGTTTTTTCAAAATATTCGATAAAAGCTCTACAAGTATCCGCTTCATTGTTAGGTTCAGTTTGTTCACTAATGATTCTTTTGACAAATAATTTTTATGTTTTTATATTTGTTGTATTTATATGTAGTTTTGCCAAAGTATCTTTTGAAGTTACTATGCCAATAATTTCACATAAACATATTGAAGCCGATAATGCATTTGCTTCAAAACTAGTAGGTTTTAACATGGGGGGAATACTTTGCATTAGTGCTATAACAGCTACTTTTGTATTCTTACATCTTGACTTTTTGCCCATAATAATTACTTCGTTTATGTTTGGTCTTTTATGTTTCTTGATTACCTCTGGCTATATTCAATATAATCAAAAAACATTTAAAAGGAGGCTCGAACCAGATATAAAAGAAAATGAAAAGAATAGTTTCAAAAATAGAACTCTTTCCATGATCGATTTAAGTAGCCATATTGTTGGTGGTCTTTCTGTCTGTATAATGCCAGTCGCTCTAAAAACAGTATCGCACCTTTCGCAGGGAGTGGATTCATTACTCTTTTTCATATTTGGCCTGACGGCATATATTTGTGGAGTGTTTGTGATACCAAAAATAAACACAAAAATTAATATTTCTATAAAGACGCAATGGCATCTGTTGCTGTATGCATCTGCCATGGTAATCATAGGTCTTGTATTGTATTGTTCATATTTTGGTCTTTTTTGGGCCTGTTTTGGTGCGGTAATAGAGGGAGTGGGGTCGGCTCTAGCTTATTCTTCAATTCATACGCTGGCGGCGAAAGAACTCAATGGAGAAAGATACAAAACATTTTGTAATGGTCTAAATCAGCGATCTGCAAGATCGAGAATTATTGCTGCTATTAGTCTTGGATTTCTTTCTCAATTCTTCACCATACAAATACAAATGCTTTTATTTATTGCCGTTTCATTTACTTGTGTCGCTATTTGCGCATTACGTGTTAGCATAATAACTCGTGACCTTAGACTTATCGAACAAAACGAAATCAGCACTTTTATACCAAAATTTATCGGAGCAGTTGAGCCAACAGCTTATAGCCTATTCACCGGAGACGATAGAAGAAGAAGCACAATTAAAAACCATTCTAAAACTGGTGCGTTCAAATCAATACGACGAAATAACGGAACAATCGTTAGGCGACCACCACTTGACAGCTTCCGCGATTATCACTTCGAAATTAGGCGTGTGCTTGCATTTTCACAAACGTATTCACAAGTGGTTACAACCTGGCGGTCACATAGATTTAGGAGAAACGCCTATATTAGCGGCACAGCGTGAGGTATTCGAAGAGACGGGTCTTTTGCCATCATTCGATCCAGAAATTTTCAATATAGATATTCACGATACTGGGTATGGCCATACTCATTATGATATTCAATTCTTTGGATATTGTGAAAATATATTTATTAATCCGCCAGAAGACGAATCTCAAAAAGTAGCCTGGTTCGAATTACCAACTGCACTCAATGTCGTAGATAGTGGCATAAAACGTGGGCTAATAAAGTTACAAAGAAAATAAATAAAATTTTTCCATTAATAATTGTCAACAATTCATAATAATAAGTAGAAATTATCTATAGTATTATCCTTGAAATCTTTTAAAAGGATTTTACGGGGCAGTAGCTCAGTGGTTAGAGCAAACGACTCATAATCGTTCGGTCGCGGGTTCGAACCCCGCCTGCCCCACTGAATGTTTAGTTCAAAAACTGAAGATACTAGATATTCCTAGTGGTTTTCTTGTTTTGTTCCCTGTGATTTGTCTCTCAAAAATAGTGTAAAATATCTCAATGGCATTGTTGATTCCACTCGTAATATTTTTTATCATGTGCATATTACTTGTAGTATTTATGGCTAAATCGCAACCCCCTGGACCGGTAGATACAGCTGAAGCATTTTGTGATGCAGTTATAAGAGATGATAAAACTACATTAGAAGCATTATCCAGCATAAAAGTAGTTAGAACAGATGTAATAAAATTGCTTAAAAGTCAAACAGATATAAGCCTTGTCGGGAAAAAATATAATATAGAAATTCTTGAAGATATGGTATCTAACGATTCATCTTTTGTACTTTTAGAAATATCATTTATCGATCAAAAAGTTAAAATTGATATGCAACTAACTAAGACTATAAATAGATGGGTTGTATCAATGATTAGAACTAAAAATGAAACTGAGATCAAATGACAACTGCATCAGATAATCCATCAAATAATGAGTCAATAAATGCAGAACAAATAGAAATAGTATTAGATCGTTGTGAAGAGATTGCATATAAAATACGTACAGCAGTAAATACAATAGATAGAGAAACACGCATATCTTATGCAATAAATCCTACGCATACTCATGCAAATCAATATGAAATTGATGTAATTGCTGATGCTATCCTTACACAATCTTGTGAAGGGTTCAAAGGCTGTGTTGTTAGTGAAGAACAACCTATAGATAAAGATGCTTTACAACATAACTCTCTATGGCTGATCGTTGACCCCATCGATGGTTCAACAAATGCATCTAAAGGTTTAGGATATTGGAGTTTTTCTGCTGCACTTGTTTCTAAAGGTGTAGTTGTAGGTGGTGTAGTTGTCGATCAAACAACTGGTAACGTATATCGAGCGTCAGGTATAGGCGGAGTTAGCTATAAAAATGTGAAAACTGGGATTGTTGACAATCTGATGGATATTAATATCACGAATTTAACTCCAGGTACTATTGCAGATAATCTTAATTCTTCAACAGTTAATTTCAATTCACATGTAGGACCACCAATGCCATTTAGACATTTACGAAATCTTGGTTCTAGCGCATTAGCTATTTGCGACGTCGCTCGTTCTGCATTAGATCTCTATGTTGATGATAAAGATGTAATGCTAAATCCTTGGGATTACCTAGCTGCTGAATATATTGCAAAAATGGCTGGTGCAACGGTCAAACGTAGAGATGCAGAAGGCATTTTAGTCTCCAGTGGGATTATGGCATATCGATCTTTTTCATTAGATGAAGTACTTGTAAAAATATTTCCAGAATATTTCATTAATTAGCTTGATCTTAACTAGTGGAATGTGCTTAGCTAGTTACATGTTAAATTTAGAAACCATGCGAAATCTTGGTGGCTTTTCATCGATTACTGGGACAATTGTATCCAAAATCACTGATTTTAAGGCATTCACTAATATTTTTGCATCATATTCAGTGGTAATGCACTCACCGACACTATTAAAAGTACCGGCAATTACGACGCAAACCACAATCTGGCGACAGAGGTTTCTTATTTAGACACAAATTCTGATTCTTTAAAGAAATTTCTTATAAACCGCCAGTTTTTAACCGGCGGTTTTTTTAACCACAAATTCTTTAAAGGAAAAGCAAATGACGCTACTAGAGCATAAACAAATATACGAACATCGTGAACAAGACAAAAAACTATCGTGTTATACGAAAGTAAAAGAATCGGTATTGTGTAGGGGCAAGACAGAATTATTTTTTTCTGAAAATACTAAAGATATGCGAATTGCACAACAATTATGCCTGTCTTGTCCAAATCAAAAGGAATGTTTGGCTTCTGCACGACTAGATCCACCATATGCAGGTGTATGGGGTGGAGTTATCTTCGTTGATGGTGAAGAATTATTATCAAAACGAGGTCGTGGGCGGCCATCCAAACAGGAAAAAGACCAGCAAGAAGCGCAAGCAGTAGTGTTTAGTGTAAAACAGATTGCATAATTGTAACTTCATTAGGTTGTTACAATTAGGCTTCATAACAAAATCTACATTTCAGCAAATACAAATTAACGAAGTAGAATTATCATATGGCAAATATCGATCTAGCCCAAGCAAAAAAAAGTATGTTGAGTGCAGCAACACTTGCATCAAATCGTCTCCTTGATAGGTTTGAAACAACTATACATATCGAAGCTAAAGGTCGAGCAGATTTTGTCACAGAACTAGATAGGGAATGTGAAGAAATAATTCAATCAGAACTAGCAAATTTTGATGATGGAATCATATTTATTGGTGAAGAATCTACTTCATTCGAAACATCAGGAAATAAAGTAAAAATTGAATTACCGTCAACATGTTTCATAGTTGACCCTTTAGACGGTACAAGTAACTATATGCATTCATTTAATGGATATTGTGTTTCAATAGGTTTGCAAATAGATAATGAGATTGTATTGGGAGTTGTTCTAGCCCCTACTTTGGGACAAATGTTTGTTGCTGAGAATGCGCACGGATCGTTTCGTTATGATTTGAATGGAAATAATGAAATGAAGCTAAAAACTATTGATGAAGGTGACGATAAAATACTTTTTGCAACATCAGTACCATTTAGGAATCCTGAGTTTATTGAATCACATTTAGAACTTTCAAATAGTCTTTATAAAAATTTTGAAGATATGAGACGTGCTGGATCAGCTGCACTAGACCTAAGTTGGGTGGCACAGGGTAGTTTCGGGATTTATTTGGAGAGTTTTCTTAAACCTTGGGATTGCGCGGCAGGTGCAATAATATTACGAGAAGCAGGTGGAATAATAAGTGATTGGTCAGGTAATGAAACAGAATGGTTAACTAATGGTCAAATTTGTGCAACTGGGAGTGCTCGACTTCATGAAAAGGTACTTGATCTGTTAAAGTAATGACTCGAAAAAAAGTTGTATCTAAAAGTACAATTCTTTTCGGGCGTTTAGCTCAGTTGGCTAGAGCATCTGCCTTACAAGCAGAGGGTCGGGGGTTCGAGTCCCTCAACGCCCACCATATTTCTTCATTTTTTTAATGGACATTGTTTATCAAAATCTATCGCTTGATATTTATTAAATCCATATTCTTCTTACATTAAATTTAAATTGTAATTTATTCTTAAGTTATTTTTCGTCGAATGTATTTATAACTGCAGAATATAATACAATTTTAATTTGCAGAGCAATCCAGATTAGAAGTGCTAGAACTACAGCTAATGTTCCGTATAGTGGTCGTGAATTTTCAAGTGATCTACTAACTATAAATACACTGAAAAATTGAATTAAAGATATTGCTAACCCACCAATTACAGTCCCTTTTCTCGTTGCATATTTGCGATCTATGAGCACAACAAATATCAGAAAAAGTAACAATATATTCCACAAAATACTAAAAATTAAGACTAAGGACTGCATTAATAAGTTGTTATTAAATATGGAGCTGAGTAGTGTGGGCACAAAAAATCCAATTCCAATAATTATCATCGTGCCGTAAGCTCGAAGAATTTTTGTAAAAACATTGCTACATTCATGACTTCGTTTAGATATAGCCTGTAGAGAGCTGTCGAGTGCTAATGCGCCACGTCGTACTGTCCAGAGAAGAATTGTCAAAGTTATTATCAGCGTGATTCCACGTTCTTTTACAAATGATAGGTTAGATTCGAGTGTTGGACCTATGACAGGAATTGTGGATAAAGTTGAGTCTATTAAGTCTTGTTTAATGCGTGGATTACTTGAGAATACAATGTCGAAGATTGTTAGAGATACTATTAATAGTGGCAAGATAGACATAAACATATAATAAGTAATTGAGCCAACTCTTAGATGGCCATTATTTTTGTTATAACTCGATTGTATGTCTTTAGCGTAGCTTAAAGATTTATGCGAAGACACAAAATCATCAACCTGCTTTTTGATTTTATAAATAATTTTCATTAACAAAATTCTACTAGATCAATATATAAGCGGACATCTAAAATAAGCTAATGTGTCGTTTATGCCGTATCTAATGATTCATCAGAACTAACACTTTTAAAATTAACATTATTCATTAAAACAACATCTTTAGCTGGTACAGCTTTAGAAAATAAATAACCTTGACCGTAATCGCAATTAAGTTTACGCAATGAATCTCGTTGACTTTCCAGCTCGATACCTTCAGCTGTAACAGTAAGTTTCATAGCGTGTGCAAGCCCTAATAGCGCATGAACTATAGCGGTATCATTTTCATCAATATCTAAACCGTCAACAAAGCTTTTATCAATTTTGAAACCATCTATTGGCATTCTTTTTAAATATGAAAGCGATGAATATCCAGTTCCAAAATCATCAATCCGCAATTTAAACCCTAAATCTCTTATCT
>JAGPDB010000018.1 GCA_018057765.1 Acidimicrobiia bacterium | reverse complement strand
TAACTCTATTAATTAGTTCCGGGTGTTGCATTATTCCTCCATGGATACGTTATCTGCCCAAATAGGACATTTGGATATAATGAGTATACAACGAAGAACACACAAAACGCAAGAGACGAATAAGAAAAATCAAATATTACAGTAAAAATATAAAAAAATCCTTCGCCACCCCGACGAAGGATTTAAAAAGTCTAAGTTAATGAATAACTTCCGCCCCCGAAAGTACTCTCTTACACTTGTAACCTAAAAAATTAGGTTTGTCACCGCCCCCGGTGATAATTTCATAATATAATGACACTTTCGCGCAGTCAAGTGTTTTCTGCGAAATAAGTAACTTTATGTAGCTTTTTGCGAATAATGCGCAATCAGACAAGATTAAGCTATAAATTACATTAATTAGGTTTTAATTCCAAATAATACTTATACTGATAATATATATTATTTAATTCTAATGTATTCACATTTTTTTGCTTCTTAAGAATTATCCACCATTAGCAGACAAGGTATAGCCAAAATACCTATTTTAATAAATATTAAATAGATGTATAAAAATCACTAAAACAACACTAGAGGGTAATCTCTTTTAAGATCTGCCAAGATAATTCTGCTTTAATTTTTGACCGAGAATTCACTTCTTCTATCTGATCAGGTGTGAAAACAGCATTCAAAGAAGCAATAGCAACTTCACATTGAGCATCGCTAGGAGCACGAGTTGTAACCTTTTGTAAAGTTAATCCAGGCCATACAAGAGCTCTCGTAAATCTATTCCTCATTTTAAAAGAAGCAGCTTTTAAGACCTCGTAACTAATACCTGCAATTATAGGAATAGCGAATACACGTGACAAAACCAAAGTCAGGAAATTCATATTAGGTATTACTACTGATAGCCCAACATAGAAAAATGCTGACATGACCATAACTATTAACAAAAAATTTGTTCCACAACGTACATGCGCGGTTTTAAACTGTTGTGCTGCTTGAGGAGTTAATACAACATCGTTCTCATATGCTGCAATTGCTTTATGCTCTGCACCATGATATTGAAATACATTTTTAATATCTTTACTTAAAGATACTAAATATAGATAGCCAATAAAAATTACTAAGCGAAAAACTGATTCAATGGCAATCTGTGACCATTTAGTTAGGTGGAACATATTTTTCAATAAATTAGCAAACAAAAGTGGGCCAACTTTAAAAAACGCAACAAAAAATGCAATAGAAAAGAGTACAGAAACACCAACCACCCATTTACTCAAGGGCTTATCTTCTACTTTATCTTTAGCAAGTGTCGAAACTTCGCTTGTCGAAGAAAGTTGTGGATTTGAATCGGAATGAAACTCGACAGCTTCGCTGGAGGTGGAGTGAAGATTTGAATTTGCAACTTTCTTCTTTTCTTCAAGAGTAAGTTTCGCTTCTTCGTCCTTCATAGAAATATTCGCACTATGCATCAAAGCACGATACCCCAAACCCATAGCTTCGCCTAGTCCCATAATTCCACGAACAAAAAATACTTTTTGAAATTTCTTTGCAAATGTTGGAACATCGAAATCTTTAATATCTATCGAATCATCCATGCGACGAACAGCAACTGCATATTTTTCTTCTCCACGCATCATCACACCATTTATTACAGCTTGACCTCCCATAGCTCGTACGGAAGATAACAATAATAATTTTAATGATGAATTATGGTGTTTCATATAATATTTAATATCCTATGCTGGGTTTTTTGCTATCTCTGCTAAGAATTCGTCATTATTTTTAGTTTGCTTTAGCTTTTCTAATAATAATTCAAGGCCAGCACCAATACGTCCATTGTCTCCGCCTTCAAGTGCGTGCAATACTCTGCGAAGTTTCCACACAGCATTAAGTTGAGAACGATCAAAGAGCAATTCTTCATGACGAGTTGATGAAGTGTCAACATCGATCGCAGGGAATATGCGACGCTCAGCGACACGGCGATCCAGACGTAATTCCATATTTCCAGTACCTTTAAATTCCTCGAATATAACCTCATCCATTTTTGAACCAGTATCAACAAGAGCAGTTGCAATAATAGTTAACGAACCACCCTCTTCAATATTCCTTGCTGCACCAAAAAACTTCTTTGGAGGATACAGAGCTTGAGAATCAACACCACCAGAAAGAATACGACCGCTTACTGGTGCAGCCAAGTTATATGCGCGAGCCAATCTAGTAATACCATCAAGAATGACAACCACGTCTCTACCTTGCTCGACTAAACGCTTCGCACGTTCAATAGTAAGTTCAGCAACACGAGTATGTTCTTCTGGAGGACGATCGAAAGTGGAAGCAACAACTTCACCATTCGCGCAATGACGTTTCATATCGGTGACTTCTTCTGGTCGCTCATCAACTAACAAAACCATCAAATGAACTTCAGGATTATTAAATTCTATTGAAGAAACAATTTCCTTCATGATAGTAGTCTTACCAGCTTTAGGCGGAGAAACAATTAGACCACGTTGACCTTTACCTATTGGAGAAACTAAATCAATAATACGTCCAGTGATCGCACTTGGATCAGAATCAAGTTGCATTTTAAGAACTTCATCTGGAAATAAAGGAGTTAAGTCTTCAAACTTTCGACGATTTTTTGCTTCTTCAACCGGTTTAGAATTAACTAGTGAAATCTCTAGAAGTGGAGTTGGTTTTCTATCATCTTCACTAGCTGGACGCATGAGACCTACAATATGATCACCCTTACGCAAAAAATTGCGACGAATCATCTGGACGGAAACATAAGCATCTCCTTTGCTAGGCAAATATCCGCTACACCTTAAAAAACCATAACCATCTTCGCGAATTTCGATAAGACCTTCACATGGAATTGGTTCAGCATTTTCACGAGAAGAGTAACTTGAATCATTACCTTCTTTTGAACCTCGACGTCTTCTTCGTCTAGAAGAATTATCATCTTCATCGTTATCGTTCTTATTATTACTAGAAGATGAGTTTCCGCGTTGCGGTTTTGAAGAGTTCATCTTTGAGTCAGAGTGCAACTCTGTGGTCCCGATGGAGCTGGAGCGATGACTTGAAGATGAATTCTTCTCTCCCACTTCCTCGGATGCACTTCGACGTCGCATGGGACGTGGCGCATATTCCTCAGCTTCTTGGCTACCAGCAATTTTTTCTTGTTCTCCAACAAGTGCTTCAATTGAATCAGCTTGCACTGTTGACGCTCTTCTTGAACGAATACCACTTAGCGCTTTGCTGCCAGCTTCTGTATTTGACTTATCAGGTTGAGCTTTAACGATTGCTTCTATCAATTCTGCTTTTTTCATCTTAGAAATTGATGTGATGCCGAGTGTCTTTGCAATTGTTGAGAGACTATCTTTATCTTTAGTTGCTAATGAGCTTAGATCCATTTTGATCCTTTAATTGGGTGAATTTTTATAGGTAATTTAAAAAAAAATTAAATTGACTTCTTTTCTTATTTTGTAAAAAAGCTAGATTAGAAAAAGAGAATTTTATTAAATCTAAAAGAAGACTCTTTTAATCTATCGCGTTCTGGAGCCTTTCGCAACAACTGCTGTAATTTTTTTCGTAAAAGTTCCAGGAAGACTTGAGCTCACAAATGCAAAAATCTTATTAACCAAGCCTGGTATAAGTACTGAACGTCCGTTTTCTACCGATTTTATAATCTTTTTTGCTACTGTTTCTGGTTTTTTCCAAAGCAGTTTAGGTAAATAACTTTCGGTGCTTGTTGCATCAAACCACATTGAACGACTAAAAAACTCACTTTTAGTTAAACCAGGGCAAACCAGCAAAACTTTAACACCATAAGAATTTAACTCTTGTGATATTGCATGAGTAAAACTTGTTACGAATGCTTTCGTAGCACCATATGTGGCATTGCCTACCATTGGTTGATAACTAGCTATAGAAGAAATATTAACTATAGTTCCATACTTTTTTTCAGCCATAATTTTTGCTGCGACGTGAGTGAGTTGAACAAGAGCTCGAACATTAAGGTCTATCTCATTCAACTCATTTTCTATATCTATTTCAACAAAAGGCCCACTGGAACCAAAGCCAGCATTATTTATTAAAACTTCGATACTATTGTTTTCAATATATTTAATGACTTTTTTTATCTCTTCTTCGATTGTTAGATCTGCAATTAAAACTTCTACTGATATATCATATGAAATTGAGAGTTCTGTTTTTATTTCTTCAAGTTTATCTTTACGTCTAGCAACTAATACCAGATCATTTTTATTCTTGGCTGCTTCATATGCTAAAGCTTTCCCAATGCCGCTAGAAGCACCAGTTATTAGATACTTCACTTATGAACTCATCTCCAAATATTTATTATCATCAATGTAACCTTGCTCAACTTCGTTACCCAATATGGCAATTACATTAGGCGATACACTAAACATATTGTCATGTTGAATAGTCCATCGCATTTTTGCCATATCATCCTCATCCGTTTTATCAATGAAATGTGCATCAACAATTTTTAAACCATGTCTTTCACAAGCTTTACCGAGAGAATGGGTAGATAGCCAAAAATCGCTTTTATTTAATATGTCAGCATGATTATCTAATTCAAAAATTGAACTTATATAAACATCATCAACGATAAGTGAACCGCCATCTTTTAGTATGAGCATCATTGCTTCGAGCACTTCGTTAATATCATGTGAATGCGACATTATGTTATTAGCAATTATCAAATCTGGTTTACGTCCTTTTGATATCGGATGAGATTCTGAAATGAAAGACCACGCTTGTTCAATACCAAATGGTTCACTGTTCGAGTCATCGATGCTCTTAGCTGTGACACAATCTATTTTTTTATCTTTGAAGAATTGTCGAAATACACTTTTGCTATTAACAAGTTCAAGAATGAAAGAATCTTCATTTAAATTCAAATGATCGACAATTTCATCGACAAATTTACTTCTTAAAACTATTTCTCTTTGCGGAATTTCAGAATCATCTAAAGTTACTTTATTCATCTTGTTCGTTTTTTTAATTTGAACTAAATAGCAATCATTACAATAAAATGCTATTGCTTTGGTGTCCTCCGATCCTAAAAATTGCGAAATATTAGAAGAGGCGCATGACTGACATTTATTTAACATATGTTTAGATTCTACTTGCTATATAAGAGTATCGATAACTTTCATTATCTCATCAATATTTGCATCCATAGGAGTTGGTATTTCAATATCTTTAGTAGCTGTACCTGGATCTTTTAGTCCATGTCCAGTCACAGTTGCAACGATTATTGAATCTTTTTTTATTTCTTTATTCTTGTGAGCTTTTAAAATACCAGCTATTGAAGCTGCTGAAGCAGGTTCAACAAATATTCCTTCATGTTGTGCGAGCAATTTATAAGCATATAATATTTCATCATCAGTCTCAGCAGTAATTGAACCACCTGAATCATCTCGCGCACTAACTGCTAAATCGTAACTAGCTGGTGCTCCTATAAGAATTGCTGTAGCAATAGTTTTAGGATTAGATACTGGATTACCATGTACGAAAGGTGCTGAACCATCAGCTTGAATACCTCTCATCTGAGGAAGGTTACTTGTTACTTTATCGTCAAAATATTCTTTGTAACCTAGCCAATATGCTGCAATATTCGCTGCATTACCCACAGGGATAAAATGTTGATCCGGAGCTTGACCTAGTGCGTCGCATATTTCAAAACTAGCTGTTTTTTGACCTTGTAATCTATATGGATTCACCGAATTCATAATTCCAACGGTCTCAATTTCACTAAGTTGTCGGACAACTTTTAAACCATCATCAAAATTTCCTTTTATTTGAATCACATGAGCACCACACATATATGCTTGTGCCAATTTACCAAGGGCTAGTTTCCCTTCTGGGATAACAATCACACTTGGAATATTTGCTCGAGTTGCGTATGCACTAAGTGCCGCAGAAGTATTTCCAGTGCTCGCACATATTAAAACTTTTTTGCCTTCTGCTTTTGCTTTAGTAACAGCCATGGTCATACCACGGTCTTTGAAGCTGCCAGTTGGGTTCAATCCCTCATATTTTATATAAACATTTGCTTGTACAAGTTTACTCAGATAAGGAGCAAGAATTAAAGGTGTATTACCTTCAAGAAGTGTAACAACTTCTTCATTTTCAGAGATTGGTAAACGATCTCGATAATATTCAATGACACCTGGCCAACTTGTAAACTTGTCCATTTGTTGATTCATTTTAAGCATATATATATATTCTCGCACAAAGCTGATGAGCATTAGCAACATCTGC
Organism: Acidimicrobiia bacterium; assembly: GCA_018057765.1. Lineage (NCBI taxonomy): Bacteria > Bacillati > Actinomycetota > Acidimicrobiia > Acidimicrobiia bacterium. The sequence goes on along the minus strand of JAGPDB010000018.1, from coordinate 32,954 downwards.
GATTTACTCGTCTTGTAGGACATGTCCTTAAAAGACTATTATCGACTTGTTTTAATCCATTAAGGGATAAATTTGACCTATATTTTCTACACATGATAATTCCAATAAAGCTTTTATAGCTTTTTCTATATCACCACTAGTTGCGCTATGGGTTATAAAAATCATTTCGGCAAAAACACCTTTACCATCCTGCTGGACAGTTTCAAGAGATATATTGTTATTTCCGTACACTTGTGCAATTTGAGCCAAAACACCTGGCTCATCTTTTACAGTTGCACTCATGAAAAATTTAGATTTCCATTCATCGGGGTTGGCCACGCTTTTTTCAAATGTGACACCAACTACTGAACCTTTTCTTTTACGCGAAATATTTATACTTGCGTCAATCACATCACCGAGAACAGCAGATGCCGTTGGATCCCCGCCAGCACCTCGACCATAAAACATGATCTCACCTAAATGTTTTCCTACAACAAACACAGCATTAAAACCGTCATTTGTTGTAGAGAATGGATGACTATTAGGAACAAAAGTAGGTTCAACTCTTAAGAAAATTTCTTTTTCATTTTTTTCTTCAATAGTTGCAATCAGTTTTATAACATAACCCAATTCTTTTGCTTGAGCAATATCACTAGATGACACATTTGAAATACCAATCGTCTTAACATCATTTTGTGATGCCATAGTTCCTGTAGCGATCAAAGAAATAATAGCTATCTTTGCTGCAGCGTCATGACCTTGCACATCTGCAGTAGGATCAGCTTCTGCATAACCTAATTGTTGAGCTTCTTTTAGCGCATCATTATAACTAGTTCCATTTTTTGTCATTTGAGTTAAAATAAAATTTGTTGTCCCATTTAAAATTCCGCGAACAGAATTAATATGCTCAACCGCTAACGACTCTCTTAATGGACGTACAACAGGTACACCACCAGCAACAGCAGCTTCAAATAATAGATCGACACTATTCTCGTTTGCCAAAGAATATAGTTGCCCACCTTTCTCTGCAAGCAATGCTTTATTTGCAGTAACAACTGGCAAAGATTTTTTTAATGCAGAACTAATAATTTTGTATGCTGAATCAATACCACCAGCAACTTCAACAACTAGATCAATCTCTTTCGATTCAACTATGTCATTTAGAGAAGTAGTAAAAATGCCTTCTGAAGTTTTTTGAGTATCATCATCAGAATATAAAATTGATTTACTAGGAATATCGCGTTTAGTACTTAGATCACGAACAAGAATTTTATTTACACGAATATCAATATCAAATTCCATTTTTATACGATCATATTTTAAATCGAGCTGTGAAACAAGAGCTGATCCAACAACACCTGCACCTATTAAACCTATATTTATTCTTCGCATTCATATATTCTCGTCGATTCAACAAACGAACTCAAGTTCATTACTTATTATTTATGTCCTAAAAGCTTCAAAGCGGTTAAGATATATTTATGATCGAATACAGACCAGCGCTAAGTGATGATGTCGACGAGCTACGTGCTGTAGCAATAAAGACTTGGGTTGATACCTTCGGCGATCGATATTCCAAAAGTGTGGTTGACAATGTTATTAGTAATACTAGATCTGAAGAATATATAAGACAGTCAGTCGAGCGATTCATTACTCTGCTCGCAGTTGACATTCAAAGCAATCGCATTGTTGGCTATCTTCAAATAACAACACTAGATAAAATAATTCATGAACTTTTTGAGACTTTAGAAAGCGACCGCCAAATTGACCGATTGTACTTACTTAAGGAATTCCAAAAACAAAAAATAGGTTCAACATTGATGACGATGGCCCTAAATCATGAATATCTAAACGATTGCACAAATTTATATATCGAGGTTGATAAAACTAGCCCAAACGTGCAGAAACTTTATGAATCATTTGGATTTGTTAAAACTGGAAAAGAGAATCCATTTATTGAAAATGGAGTACAAGTCGGTGCTGACAATATACTTATCAAAAAATTATAAACCTTTAGTTGTAGCAAAAATATCATCTAGTGTCTCGTGGCGTCGTATTAATTTATGTGTACCGTCAGAATTTATTAATACTTCACCAGCTCTTAACCTGAAATTATAATTATGTGAATTCGCTCTCGAATGAGCACCTGCATCATGCACTACCATTAAATCTCCTGACTGTAATGTTTTTGGAAGATCACGCCATTTAAACATCTTGTCTGTGTTGGCACACATCGATCCAGTGATATGCATCTTACGTCTCTCATCTTTTTCTCGACCTAATACATTAATATGATGAAAAGCAGCACTAACAGTTGCTAGACGAGCCATATTATTTATTGATGAATCAATTTGAACAAATGGTTCGTGGCTTTCAACAATTCCATGGGTAACACGTGTCAATAAAAATCCATTTGGGCCTGTTACATAACGTCCATTTTCAGTAACGATTTGTATTCCTAATTCATCTAACTGGTTTCTAACTGCTTGGCCGATACCCTTCACATCGACAGGGTTTTCACTTGCATGGTAGTTAACCCCCATTCCCCCACCAACATTGATAAAAGAAACATTGATATCATGTCGATTTTTTGCCTCAATAGATAATTCTTTTAGCAGTCTTGCAGTATCGCCAAAATATTCAGGATTTTTTTCGTTCGACGAGACCATAGCATGCAAACCAATTTCTAAAACTCCATTTTTTTGCATTTCATTTAAGGCTCTCAGAACATTCTCTTTGGTATCACCAAATTTTGATTCGAATGGATTTCCTATTATTGCATTCCCAGCTTTTTCTTTACCAGGATTAAAACGGATAGCCATTTTTTTAGGTAATTCGCCAAGTGCTTCTTTTACTTGATATAAATATTGAAATTTATCAATATTTATCGTTGCACCTATATTATTTGCACGAACATAATCCTCATCGGGAGTATTATTCGATGTATAAAAGATTCCATTAGTTAATAAATTTTCGTGTGAAACCATTTCGAGTTCACCTCGCGAGGAACAATCAAAGCCCATATTTTCGTCATGAATAATTCTAAGTATTGCTGGTGTGGGTGTTGCCTTGACTGCAAAATAATTCACATAGTTAGGGCTCCAAGAGAAAGCCTCATTTATCTGTTTTGCATTTTTTATTATTCCAGATTCATCGTAGACAAAAACAGGAGTACCATAAGTTGATGCAACTTCTTCTAATAATTCATCTGGAAATGGAAGAGGTTTTATAACTTCTGTGTCTGAAATATTCATTCATAAAATTTACTACACAACAATTTTCAACCTTTATAACTGATGATAAATAATTTTATAATCAATGTGCCAAGCTCTAATATTTATACTAGAATTAAACCCTTCTCGGGTCAAAAGAGTCCGAATAGGAATAAGTGTATTAATGGGGGCATTTACGCTGTAATTTTGGAAGGTAATATATAGTGAGTCGCCAAAGTGGCCTAGGCCGTGGGCTAGGAGCCCTACTCCCCCCTCAATCCCTTTACGAAACTCCGAAGATGGAAAAAATTCGTGAATCCAAAGATGATGAAGAAGCGAAAATGGAAACATCCAATTTAATTAATGATGAGATTGAATTAAATACAGTAAAAAACCAATCCACAACTGTACAAAATGCGACAAATAGTGCTATTGTAGATAGTGGAAAAGTTCCACAGTCATTTGACACAAACGAGCAGGAGGCTAGAGTGACAAATTTAGTATCACGACTTCTTTTTGATCTCACAAGTGACAAGCCTGGAATATCGGTAATATACAAAGCATTAAATGAACTAGTAAATGAGAATTCATTAAATGATGCGGTATTAGTTGTAGATGAGCCTGGAATAGGTCGTCAAATATTTACATTTGACCGAAGACCACTAGAAGGAAAAGATGAAGAGTATTTAAATTTAGATCCTGGACTTTATACCTCACCAAAAATTGAGATGAGTGCTGAAGATTCAACATCTATCTCACGACTCTGTACTGTTGGTTTGAGAATTGATTTATTAAAATATGATGCATGGCATGACCCTATGACTGGGCTTTATGATCGTAGAAGTTTCGATAGACTTTTAGAAATGGCAATAGCTAGATCAGTGCGTTACGAATGGCCTTTCACTTTAGTATTAATAGATTTAGACGGCTTCAAAGAATTAAATGACGAACAAGGCCACCAGGCTGGTGATCAAGTATTGAGAAATCTTGGTGATAAGTTCAGACAAATATTAAGATTTGGTGACAATGCCGCAAGAATTGGTGGAGATGAATTTGCATTGATATTGCCCGAAACTGATCCACAAGATGTTGCTCCACTATTAGAAAGGGCTGCAATGGCCACCGGTGATGAACCATCAATTGGTTTTAGTTACGGATTAGTTTTATGTCCTAATGAAGCAGACTCAGTTAAAAGCGCATTTAAACTTGCGGATGAAAGACTTTACGAAGCAAAAACTGCTCTCAAAGTCAACAGTTAAAGGATTAAATTAATGACACTCGCACAGATAGATACATTAGAACTAGAACTTCGAAAACTAGATGGTGTTAGAACAGTCGGATTTTCAACTGCACAAGAAGCAATTTATATACAATTATTTATTGACGCTAAATCTAAAACCGGACAACTTCCATTTGAAGCAACTCGTATAGCTAAACGTCACACTAACCAAAGTGTCGCTGTCGAGTTAGTTAGATCAAATTTTGTTGATGGTAATTCTGTCACACCAAATGATAGAAACAATCCAGCATATATACATAACGATGATGACGATAAAGATAATGTTGGAAATAAAGTTTCCCCTTTTAGTGCTGGAACAATCGGAATAACAAAACAAAAAGAACAACAGATGGAATCGTCAAAACAAAAAACAGCTACACACGCAGATTTTTTTAGACCAACTGGCAATGCCCATGAAACAAGTTTAGAAGTACCATCTAATAGTTTCAATGAAGATGAATTTGTTGATGACAATATTGAAATTAATTTAAACGAAGAAGAACAAAATCAACCTATTAGAGATGACAAAAAAGAAACAACACCAAAAGAGAATCTCGAAAAGGTAAGCGACAGAATAGAATTATTGCTTGTAAGTACCTCTCCAGAAAATGACGAGATAGAAATACATTTGAGCTTAGGAGACACACGTACTATTGGTCGTGCTCCATCAAATAGAGGTTTACTAGGAGCAATAGATTCAACAGTAAATGCAATCAGCGAACTTTGTGGTATCAACGAATTTCACGGAGAATGGGCTAGATCGCTCGAGCCAGGTGCAGAACATGCAAGCCTAGTGGCCGTAGGGCTCATAAATGATCAAGGGAATGAAACTCGCCATGGTATCGCTGGAGGAAAATCTCCAATTGAAGCTGCTGCGCGAGCAACACTAAATGCGCTAAATAGAGTTGCGACTCTTACAAACTCTTAAGATCTCTTGACTGCGCTTAAGATGACAAGGAAATCGCTAGTACTGATTTTTAGCTATTAACATCCATCTCACCCCATGGGCAATTATATTCATTTAACAAATGTAAAAATGGTTCTGGATCAAAAAATTCTGGTCCTTGTACACCACTGCCTGACCATAGACCAGTCGCTAAAAGTTCCATTGCAATAACAGGGTTGATTGCAGTTTGAGTAACAACACATTGATGTCCCCAACGCTCCATTGAATCTTTATTATCTAAGACATGGTAAAAATATTTTTCTAATGCTTCACCTTCTTTATCTAGACCTTTAATCCAAGTACCAGCACAAGTTTTTCCACTCATCAAATGTCCAAGGTCGCCAGGATTCGGCAAAGTGGCTGCAATTACATCTCGAGGTGAGACCATATTGCCTTTAACATTTACTGGATCCTTAGAATCCAAACCAGTTTTGTGTAACACATTTAGAACTTCAATAAATTCATCCCCCAAACCATACTTAAAAGTTACACGTTCACAATCGATGTATCTAGGGATCAATAAAACTTCCTCATGCTCAACATTGACACATTCAACTTCCCCAATACCTTCTGGAAAGAAAAACGTTTCTGGTTCGCTAAATGGTTTTGTTGTGTAAAAACCTCGTTCTTTTTCCCAAATTACAGGCGGGTTCAGACACTCTTCGATAGTAGTCCAAATTGAAAAAGTAGGAGCGAAATCATAGCCTTCGATTACCAAATTCGCACCATCACGAACACCAATCTCTTGCACAGAAGAAAAATATTTCTCAGAGCCATATCTCGCAAATACATCTGACATTCCAGGCTCTACACCCATTCCAACCAAAGCCAAGATACCCGAATTTTCCCAATCATCTGCAACTTCAAATTGTGCATCACCAAGCTTTATGCCCACTTCTTCATATGGATTACTTTGGTGTGGCTCGCTTAGATGCATTGCCATGTCCATATAATTAATTTTGCATTCGTATGCTGCATCAAATATTTGCGGGTTAAATCTGGGGTCGCAAGCATTCATTACGATATCTATTTTTTTATCTTTAATTACTTTGACTATATCGGCTTTTGAAGATGCATCAACTCTCATGTGAGAAAAATGCTTTTCATCAAGATCTTTTATCGAAGCTTTTGCGCGACTTTCATCTATATCTCCCAATATTATTTGGTCATAGAAATCTCGTTCAGCTGCAATTACTGCAATCGACGTGCCTACGCCGCCTGAGCCTAAAACTAAAATATTCATAACTTCCTTAATCAATTATATGTTCAACTTTTAAAGAGGCTAGCCTATTATCATATGACAAAGAAACCATTCAAGCCTGAAATTGTAGATGACAAGCAAGAATCAGTAAATAACCCGATTGAACAAGTCTCTAGACCGACAAAATTGATACGCATAGCATCGATGATTCGTTCTATGTTAGAAGAACTTAGAAGGGCCCCGCTTGATGAAGAGGGCAGAAAACATTTAGCTGACATACATGAACGTTCGATGAAAGAGCTAAATGAGATTCTGTCACCTGAATTAAAAGAGGAATTAAATAGAGTTGTATTGCCACTGACCCAAAACAAAGCACCGAGCGAAAGTGAATTGAGAATAAGCCAAGCACAATTGGTTGGTTGGTTAGAAGGATTATTTCATGGAATACAAGCAACTTTGTTTACTCAGCAGATGAGTACGCAAGGCCAAATGGAAGAAGTAAAAAAACGAATGTTAGAATCTGGAGCCCTACATCCACAAGATGGATATTCAGGGAATGAAGGAAATGGAACTGGAGCTTACTTATAATGTCGAATTGGTCACCTGACTCTTGGAAAAATTTTATTGCTAAACAACAGCCAGAATTTGAGAAGAAAGAACTTGAAAAAGCATTAAAAGAATTAAGTAGTGTTCCACCTTTAGTTTTCGCTGGAGAAATTCGAAGTTTGCGTAAATCGCTCTCTGATGTTGAAAAAGGAAAAGGTTTTGTATTACAAGCTGGTGATTGCGCAGAGAGCTTCGATGCATTTAATGCTCCTTCGATTAGAGAAAAACTTAGAATTATTTTACAAATGGCAGTTGTTCTGACTTATTCAAGTGGTGTTCCTTGTGTAAAAATCGGCCGTATAGCTGGACAATTTGCAAAGCCACGTTCTGCAAATGAAGAGACTCGTGAAGGTAAATCTTTGCCAAGCTATCGCGGTGACATTATTAATGATATTGAATTCACAGAACAAGCCCGAGTACACGATGCTTCACGACTACTTCGAGGATATAACCAGAGTGCGTCAACATTGAATTTATTGCGAGCCTTTACCAAAGGTGGATTCGCAGATTTAGCAAGAGTAAATGCTTGGAACAAAGAATTCGTAGCTTCAACTGCAGAAGGCCATCGTTATAATATCATTGCAGACGAAATAACACGTGCACTTGCTTTCATGAACGCATGTGGAATTGACTTAGAGAGAGAACATCAACTCCATCAGGTTGAATTCTATACTTCACACGAAGCTTTAGTACTTCCCTATGAAGAAGCATTGACAAGAGTAGATTCGACCACTGGAGACTATTACGATTGCTCAGCTCACTTTGTTTGGGTTGGCGAAAGAACAAGAGACATAGATGGTGCACATGTTGAATATATGCGAGGTATCAATAATCCCGTTGGTATAAAACTTGGACCTAGCGCGACTGGCGATGACGCTTTAAAGTTGATAGAGAAGATTAATCCTAATAATGAAGAAGGAAAAATTGTTCTTATATTAAGAGCTGGAGCTGATGCAATAGTAGATATGGCTACACCTCTTATGCAAAAAGTTTCACAATCAGGTAAAAATGTTACATGGATGAGTGATCCAATGCATGGTAATACATTCACACATTCAAGTGGATATAAAACTAGAGCATTTAACGATGTTATGAAGGAAATAAAAGGTTTCTTTGAAAGCTGTTCCGCCGCAAATGTTTGGCCAGGTGGTGTACATTTAGAACTTACAGGTGATGATGTCACTGAATGTATTGGAGGAGTTGACGAGATTGACGAGATTGAATCGAAATACGAAACAAGTTGTGACCCTCGACTTAATGCACGTCAAGGTTTAGATTTGGCTTTTGCTATTAGTGAATTACTTACTGTCCGAAGATAACCACATTTTAAGCTAATTTATTTACAGTTAACATGAACAAATTCTAATATATAGTTATTAATATCAATCATCAATATATTAAATGATTGACATTACCAACTATTGTGTTACCCTAGAAGTATGAACATCGAAAAAACTGAGGACCAAGAACATTATCCAAATGATGCAATGCCCATAGCTAGTGCTTTTCAGAAAATGGCAATGGTATTTCGCAGCGAGATGAAAGAGCAGATTTCAAACGAGAAATGGTTCCCAAAAGACTTTCGTCTAGCGTGCGTTGGAGTCTTAAAGGTACTTGGATACACAAGCAATGCTTCCCAAAAAGAAATAAGCATTATTCTAGGAATAGACCCAAGTGAAACTGTTGCCCTAATTGACCAATTAGAAAATGCTGGTTTTGTAATAAGAACTCGTGATAAAAATGATCGTAGAAAACATATTTTAAGTCTAACTAGAAAAGGCGAAATAGCTAAAAATAAGATAACAGTAATAAGTGATGAAGTAGCAAAAGAGATTTTAACCCCTCTTAATAAAAAGGAAATTGAAACGTTTAGAAAATTATTAGAGTGTGTTGTTCAATATAACCACATGAAAATCGAATGAGCAATATATGACTACAGATAAAAATAAAGAAATCGAATATGTAATTGATGTTAAAGACGTTGATTTTTATTACGGCAAGACACAAGCTTTATCCCGCGTGAATCTTCAAGCAGAAAAAGGCAAAGTGCTCGCGTTACTAGGACCAAATGGTTCAGGCAAAACAACACTCGTTCGTATATTAGCAACACTATTACATGCATCTTCTGGAACTGCAACTATTGCAGGATTTGATGTGAAAAAAGAACCAGGGAAAGTAAGATCGGTCATTGGAATGACTGGACAGTTTGTGTCAGTAGACGATTTACTAACAGGACGCGAAAATCTCATTATGGTCGGTGAGCTATATCATCTTTCGTATAAAGAAGCTGCCAGGAGAGCAGATGCACTACTTGAACAATTTTCGTTAGCTGATGCAAAAACGCGAAGAGTTAAAACCTTTTCTGGCGGAATGAGGCGACGTTTAGATCTAGCTGCAAGCTTAATTGTAAACCCTCCTATTGTTATTCTTGATGAACCAACCACTGGGTTAGATCCAAGAACAAGAATTGAAGTGTGGGAAGCAATTGAGCGATTAGTAACTCAGGGAGTTACAGTACTTTTGACTACTCAATATCTCGAAGAAGCAGACCGACTAGCACACAAAATTATGGTAATCGATAAAGGAAAGATGATTGCTACTGGTACATCTGATGAGCTTAAAGATAAAGTTGGTGGAGACGTAGTTGAACTAACAGTTGAAAACGATGACTTTGAAACAGCTTTAGATGTTTTAAAAGAGCTTACTAAAACTGAGCCGATCAAAGACAAAACACGAGGTCGTATTTCTATCCCTGCCCCAGAAGGCGTAACTACATTGATGAATGTTCTTAGAGTAATGGATGGTACAAAAATCAAATTGCATGATATTGGTTTGCGCAGACCATCTCTAGATGACGTATTCCTAAACTTAACTGGACATACTCCAGAAGAAGCTGAAACTATTGAGATAAAAAGATAATCATGATCGAAAAGGAAATAGACATGAATACAATTGATGCAACTCCAGTAATAAGAACCAGCACGCCAGAAAAACTGTCGATCTTGGGCGCTATTCATGATACTCGTATTCTTATGAAAAGGAATTTAAGACGAGTAATACGTACTCCTCGTTTATTAATTTTTTCTAGCATACAACCGATTATGTTTTTTGTATTATTTCGATATGTTTTTGGAGGTCCTTTAAAATCAACAGGTGCATATGTCGATTTTTTATTACCAGGTATATTTGTTCAAGCTTCACTTTTTGGTGGCACAACAGCAATTGCTCTTTCAACAGATTTAGCAAGCGGGATGATAGATCGGTTTAAATCACTTCCAATTGCCAGAGTCTCAGTACTAGCTGGTCGAACATTGGCAGATGCAATTCGTAATATCGCAACTCTAGGAATATTAACTATTGCAGGTTTTATTATGGGCTTTAGATTCCATAATGGATTCTTTCCTATATTTGGAGCTTACGGACTAATGTTGCTTTTCACATTTGCATTCTCATGGATGCAAGCATACATAGGTATAATTTCGAAGGATCCAGAAACGGCACAGATAGCAAGTTTTATTCCATTATTTCCTTTTATCTTTGCAAGTACAATTTTCCAACCTGTTGCAAACTTTCCTTCTTGGTTGCAAGGCTTTGCTGCATATCAACCTGTGGGAGTTTTAGCAACCACTATGAGATCGTTGACACAGGGTGGTCCAGTCTGGGATAGCGCCTGGAAAGCCCTTATGTGGACTGCTATATTTTTAATTATATTTATTCCACTATCAGTATGGAAATATAGAAAAATCTAAATCAATCTTAACTGGCTTGGTTTCGGGGTCGATACTGGCTAAGCGTTAAGATAATAGCGCAATATAGCGATATTGTGCTATTAACAATCAAAGCTTTAACCAGGATAAATACATATGTCAGATCTAATAAACAATTCAGCCTCAATAGCTAACCCAAATGCTTCTTATCATAATTCAGACTTTGAAGCTTTTGGACCAAATTCTGGTCTAGTAGAAGAGATGTACCAACAATATTTACAGAACCCTTCTTCTGTTGGAGAGGGCTGGATTGAATTTTTCGCTGATTATAAACCTTTAGCAAACCGAGATTCTCGATCTGACCTTACAACTACTGATAATACCCATATTAATGATCAAAAAATAGTTGCACCATCACCGTCTAAAAAAACATCTCCGGTTTCCGTAGAGGAGAACTCAACTCCTTCACCAATTAGAGGAGTTGGTGCAAAAATCGTAGAAAATATGGAAGCATCATTAGAAGTACCTACTGCTACTTCTGTACGTTCTATACCTGCAAAACTAATGGAAGTTAATCGTACGATTATTAATAACTCATTAGCAAGACATGGTGGTGGAAAAATTTCGTTCACCCACCTTATAGCTTTTGCTATAGCTCGAGCTGTAGAAAGATTTCCAGGCATGAATGTTGGTTATGGAGTGGACGAAAAAAACACACCAACATTAATAACCCATAAGAATTTGAACCTTGGTCTAGCTGTAGACATTCAAAAGCCAGACGGGTCAAGGACTCTTATGGTTCCAAATATCCGTAATGCAAACCATATGACTTTCCAACAATTTTATGCAGCCTACGAAATACTAATTCGTAAAGTTAGGTCTAATAAATTTACTGCTGATGATTTTGCTTTGACAACTGCAACGATAACAAACCCAGGAATGATTGGCACGGTACATAGTGTTCCACGTTTAATGCCTGGACAAGGTTTTATTTTAGGTGCTGGTTCTATTGATTATCCTGCAGAATTTGGTGGTGCTGATCCTGATACAATTGCCAATCTAGGTATCTCAAAGGTCCTAACCTTAACGTCAACATATGACCACCGTGTTATTCAAGGAGCATTATCTGGTGAATTCCTAAAAACAATTCACGAAATGTTAACCGGCCAACATAATTTTTATGAAGAGATATTTGAATCATTACAAATTCCATATGAAGCAGCTTCATGGAAAAAAGATATTAGACCACAAGAATCTTCAATAGAGATGTACGAAAAGATACTTAACGTGTATCAACTTATAAATCAATACCGTGTTCGCGGACATCTGATTGCAGATTTAGATCCGCTAAGAAGACTGCCTGTATCTACTTATGAAGAATTAGATATTTTACATTATGGCCTATCGATTTGGGATTTAGATCGTGAATTCCCAACAGGCGGCATTAATGGCAAATCGCGCATGGATCTGAAAAGTATTTTAGGCACATTACGTGATGCTTATTCGAGGACTATAGGTATTGAATATATGCATATTCAAAATCCTGAAAATAAAAAATGGATTCAAGATAACGTTGAAGGCATAAAATATGAAACTTCATTAGAAGAGAAGAAAAGAATATTAGAACGTCTAAATGCTGCAGAATCCTTCGAACGTTTCTTACATACTAAGTTTATGGGACACAAACGTTTCTCAGTGGAAGGCGCAGAAGTAATAATCCCAATACTTGATACATTATTGACAAAAGCTGTAGATAATTCTATTTCTGAAGCAGTAATTGGAATGAGCCACAGAGGCCGACTTAACGTTTTGGCAAACACCATGGGCAAAAGTTATGGTCAGATATTCAAAGAGTTCGATGGCCAACTCGATTCTGGAAGTTTTTTAGGTAGTGGTGATGTGAAATACCACTTAGGTGCTACTGGTACTCATATAACTCCAGATGGCAAGCCACTAGAAATTACACTTGCATCTAATCCTTCGCATTTAGAAGCGGTCGATGGTGTTGTCGATGGTATGGTGAGAGCAAAATTAGATGCTTTAGGTGACAAAGAGCATAAAACAGTTCTGCCAATTCTCATACATGGTGATGCTGCATTTGCGGGTCAAGGTGTGGTTGCTGAAACTTTTAATCTCTCCAATGTTGATGGGTACAGCGTAGGTGGAACTATACATATAGTGGTTAATAACCAGCTAGGATTTACTACATCTCCAGTCTCTGGTCGAAGTGGAACTTATGCAACAGACGTTGCAAAAATGGTTCAAGCTCCAATATTTCATGTTAATGGTGATGACCCAGAAGCGTGTCTTCGTGTAATTAAACTAGCTTTAGAATATCGTCAAACATTTTCTAAGGATGTAGTTGTCGATGTTATTTGCTATAGACGCTACGGCCATAATGAGTCTGACGAACCAGCCTACACACAGCCAATAATGTATGCATTAATCGCCGAAAAAAGATCGATTAGAAAACTATACACTGAAACTCTAATCAATCGCGGAGATATAACTGTAGAAGAAGCTGAAGCATCGCTAAATGATTTCCAATCTCGTCTAGAAGTTGCTTTTGAAGACACACGCGGCTCTGCAGAACCAGTACTTCCAGCAGAAAGACGTAAGAGCGAAACTGCTTATCTTATTCCCACGGGTGTTGAAAAAACTATATTGGAAAATATTTCTAATCATCTATCTTCATGGCCTGATACTTTTACAGTACATCCTAAGTTGGTTAAGATTATCAAAAAACATGAAACTGATTTTGAAGCGGGATCCGTCGAATGGGCTACCGCTGAGCAGCTTGCATTTGGTTCATTGTTATTAGAGGGTATTCCAATTCGTTTAGCTGGGCAAGATACCCGCCGAGGAACTTTTTCTCAGAGACATAGTGTTTTAATCGACAATGTTAATGAAGATACTTATATGCCTCTTGCACATCTTGATCCAAAACAGGCTCCTGTACAAATATATGATTCAGTATTAAGTGAATTTGCAGCATTAGGCTTTGAATACGGCTATAGCGTTTGTGCTCCAAATGCATTCACTCTCTGGGAAGCCCAATTTGGAGATTTTGCAAATGGTGCGCAAACTATAATTGATCAATTCATTTCTGTCGCTGACGATAAGTGGGGACAACGTTCTCCAATAACACTTCTTCTGCCACATGGTTATGAAGGTCAAGGACCCGAACATTCTTCTGCTCGTATTGAAAGATTCTTGAGTCTTTGTGCCGATCATAATATGCGAGTAGTTTACCCGACTACAGCAGCACAATATTTTCACGTGTTAAGAAGACAAATGACTGAAAAAAGAATTCAGCCACTTGTTATTTTTACACCTAAAAAATATTTGCGTATGCCGGTTGTAAAATCAAGCGTCGAATCATTAACAAAAGGCAGTTTCATGCCAGTACTTGGAGATGATTCTTTAATTGATAAATCAACAGTGACTAGAGTTATTTTTTGTTCAGGTAAATTTGGTCATGAACTCCGTGAGCGTCGTGATTCAGAAAAGCTTCCTATAGCAATAATTAGAATCGAAGAGCTATTCCCATTCCCTTCTGATTTGATATCAATAAATTTGAATCTATATCCAAATTCAAAAGAAGTAATTTGGGCTCAAGAAGAACCTAAAAATATGGGTGCTGCATCATATATGCTACCAAAGCTAGAAGCATTAGCAGATCGAAGATTCAGACTGGTAGCTCGTGAAGAAAGCGCTTCTCCTGCAACTGGATCTGCAACTGTTCATGAAATTGAACAAGAGACATTATTAAAAGATGCGTTGAATTGATTAATTATACTTGTGGCTCAGTTTGCAGCGATTAGCCCTGTAAGTAAGCCATTAAGTATAAAAGTTCAAATGAGACTTACTATATTAAAATATATAATAAATTATCTTTCGCTTGCTAGCTCTGCCATGGAAACAAATAAGTTAAAAGCCTATCAAAAAGTCTCTCCTATAACATATAAACTGTTGTATCATAATATCTAAGAGAATCATTAGGAGCAATAAAGTTGAGAAACAGTATAAAAGGTGTTCTGTTTCGTTCACGTCTTACATCTAGATTAGCACCACTATTAACTATCAGTGCAGCAATAGTATTAATAACAATTCAAATTACACAACTTCATATTATAAGTGTGATTGGCACAACGTTAGTTTCTCTGCTTGCAAGTATTCTTTCTTATTCATGCGCTCGATATTCAACGCAGAGATTTATTAGAGGAGCTGTTAGAGCACGTCTAGCAGTTAAAGAAAACCAATACATAAATAAAATGTCACGACAATTAAAAGGAACGCAAGTACAACCTTATATCCCAGCCTCTACCCATCCCTCAAAAGAAATAAAATCAGCTCTTAACACAGCAGAAGGATTACTTGGCTTAAAGCAAGGTGTCTCTATGGCGCTGGTAATACCTTTAGATGAATTTACAGGGATAGACAGTAGTTGCCCAAGTGCTGCATCGTTACTATATTCAGGAAGACACCCCGTAGTAGTAGTAGATAATAACTTACAACATATTTTAGATGATCCAAAAGATCGCGAAAAGGCACAGTCGCAAGTGGTCGCTGTTTTATGCCATGAGTTAGCTCATCTTATGGGATTTAATACTCGTTATTCGAGTATCACGGGAATATTCGAGCAATTTGTAATTACTTCGTCTATGGCAATGCTAGTTTCATATGGCCTTGAATATCACTTTTCTTATGGCTTTATTGGCGCAATTATATTGACTGCTTATATGATTTTTGAACCATTTAATGTTCCTGCGAATCCTGATCAAGATCATTCGTCTATTTCTAGTATTATTTCGCGTGTCACATTAGTGTCATGGTACACATATGTGATTTCTGGATTGTTCATAAGTATATGGCCGGTAATACTACCAGCATGCGCTTTAGGGTTCCCACTATGTTTGACTATTCTAATAAATGCAATACGTAGAACCCATGAGTATTATGCTGACAAAATGGCAGTTCTCGCAATGGGTAGTATACGGCCATTAGTTGACTTTTTTAAAAATATTACAACTTTTGAACATAAACATTTTGAGCGATTTTTTGCAACACATCCATCAACGCGTGATCGTATTACAAAACTACATAAAATTAAGTTTTAATATTATAATTTATTTAAAATATTTAAATACTGATTAATTGATTCTTTTGAAGCTGTCATAAGTGGAAGTCGAACGAAATCAGAAGCAATTTCGCCTGTACTTGCCAATGCACCCTTAAATACCGATGGGTTAGGTTCACCAAAACCAGCTTTTACTAGTGGTAGCAACTTATTATGTATTTCTAAAGTACTTGCTAAGTTTGAAGATAGTGCTGCATCAACCATTTCTACCCACATATTTGTAGCTAAGTGAGCACTTGCTGCAACTGCACCTTTACCACCTAGTAATGTAATTGGAGCCGCTAAATAATCATCACCAGCTAAAATTGAAAAATCATCTCTGTTTTTAGATATTAGTAAAAGAGTCTCATCATCTAAAGATCCAACAGCTTGTTTGACACCTACTATGCGACTATGTTTTGAACATTCTAAGAGTCCATCTGTTGATACACATCTTCCTGTACGTATTGGAATATTATAAAGCAAAACATCACTACCAATTTCGTCTGCTTTTTGTGCAGCGATTAAAAAATGTTCAATTATACCTTGTTCACTAGGACGGACATAATATGGTGTAACGATCAAGAAAGCATTTGGAGAAAATTCTGCAAACTCATCCATTCGCTCAATTGTTGTTGTAGTTGAGTTGGTACCAGCACCCACTACTAGTTCAACATCTGTTCCAGCTATAGCTTTGGCACACGTAGCTACGACTTCATGTCTCTCTGTAGTGCTTAAAGAGCTAGCCTCACCAGTTGTTCCTAAAGGTATTATCCCTGATACACCTTGTTCTATAAACCGTTCACACAATTTAGATAACGAACCCAAATCAATACTACCGTCAGCAAAAAACGGTGTAATCACGGGAACATAAATACCTTTATACATATCTACTCACAATCTCTTTTAACCATTCTATTTGTTTAATACTGCCACGCAAAGTTCTTAGAATAAAAATATGTATAATATAGGTATATTATGAAAGAAGTATTAAATATAACACTTATTGTCAATACAACAGCTTCTAGTTTTTCGCCCCGTAAGTTAAAGGTGATAGAAACTGCATTAAATAATTTTGGAAACTTACGAATTGAAAATACCAAAAAACGGGGACATGCTATTGAAATTGCTAAGAAATGCGCAGAAAACAATGAAGATATTGTTTTTGTACTAGCTGGTGATGGAACTCTAAATGAGGCCGCACAAGGCTTGATTAATACTGATACAGTGCTCGCTCCAATTCCTGGAGGTTCTACCAATGTTTTCGCTAGAGCAATAGGATATTCAAATGATCCAATTGAAGCCTTAGGAGAATTAATTGTATCTATTGAAAATAAATCATATAAGAAAATTGGTGTAGGAAAAATTAACGATAGGATATTTCTATTTAATGCTGGATTTGGTTTAGATGCTGAAGTGATAGCTCGCGTTGAACGTAATGCTAAAATTAAAAAAATTGCAGCCCACCCATATACTTTTTACAATGCACTTATCACATATGCAACAGATTATGATAAAAAAAATCAAACTCTAAAAGTTATATTGGATGAAAAAGTCAATCCAGAAATACGAATGCTATCAAGTGATCCAGAAGTTTTTAAAGATGCCAACATGGTAATTGTTTCAAATCTATCTCCATGGACATACTTTGGTAAAAAAGAAGTCATTATTGCTCCTATGGCGTCAATCAATCATGCGCTCACAATCACTTCCATACGCGCATTATCAATCTTTAAGCTTTTAAGAATTGCTGCTAGTGCAATTGGTCGACATCACACTGTTATGCATCACAAAGATATTGCACATTGTGAAGGCGTTTCACATTGCATTATTCAAGCAAATAAAAATGCTATTCCATATCAAGTTGATGGAGATTATCTCGGTTCAACTATGAAAGTAGAAGTCAATTTTCTTCCAAAATCACTAAAAATAGCAATACCTTTTAAATCTTAGACATTTTACCAGGTCAAACCCCTTGTAAAATTTTAATAATTTCTCTAGAATGGTTGTTTAGTACTTAAAGAGTGATTTATCACATTTAGAATTTGAAAAGAGAAAAGATGACGCTTACATGGATACGTGATACAGATTGGGACGACCAAAATTGGAGAAATCAGGCTATTTGCCGCAGTTCAAATGCAGAGTTATTTTTTCCAGTCGGCACGACAGGTAGAGCGTTAGAGATACTTGAAGCTGCAAAAGAAGTCTGTAACCAATGCGATGTAAAGATGCAATGTCTACAGTTTTCTTTTGATACTAACCAAGAATCTGGCATATGGGGTGGTTACAGCGAAGATGAACGAAGAGTTATGAAAAAAACTAAAGAGATAATTTATGCATAATTTATGCTTTTATTTACCTAGCTTTTAAATATTTATACGCTATTCAGTATCCTGCGCACCTGAACGTTTTGCAGTTAGGGGTATCTTAATCCTTGAAATCGTACCACTAGTATTTCCATTATTCATAGTAATAGTTCCACATAATTCAGTAATAACCAATGCCTTCATAATCGCAGTACCTAAACCTGTAGATGATTCCAAATCAAAGTTTTCACTCAAACCTATACCATTATCAGCCACTATTATTGAAAGACCAGAATCATCTCTACTAAGAAGAATATCAACTTTTGCTCCTTCATGATTCTTTTTCATTTTATCAAAATCAAAAGCGTGGTCAACTGCGTTTTGCATTAATTCATTTAATATAATTGCCAATGGAGAAGCTATTTCACCTGGCAATATTCCAGCATCACCTTTAACATTAAATTCTATTTTTACATCCTCGGACGTTGTTGCTTCTTGAATTACATCAACTAGTGGAACAATAACCTCACTAAATTTAACGAAATCAGTAGCTTCTCTTGCCAATATCTCATGCACAATGGCAATTGAACGAATTCTTCTTTCGGATTCAGCTAAAGCTAATTTAGCTTCAGGTGTTTCAAGACGACGTGCCTGTAATCGCAATAGTGCTGCAATGGTCTGAAGATTATTTTTAACTCTGTGATGAACTTCTCGGATAGTGGCTTCTTTTGAGAGCAACAACCTGTCGCGACGACGGACCTCAGTAACATCGCGCATCATCATTAAAATACCGTCTGATCGCCCCATGTTTAATATTGGAAATATCCTAATCAAAACAGAAACATCATCTCGTTCTATCTCTTCAGTTACAGCATTGCTCGTTCGTGATGCCATCTGTATTGACGTTTCATCCCATCCAAGTTGATTTAATTTTGCACCAATAGCTGCTGTATGGATTCCTAGTCGATGTAAATTAGATATCGCATTTGGAGAAGCAAATTGAATTACAGAATCATTATTTATAACCAATACACCATCACCAATTCGAGGGGCATCATCAGGTTCAACCATTTCTGTACTATAAGGAAAAGTTCCATCACTTATCATATGTGCAAGACGTTCGAAAGCATTAATATATGCTCTTTCTAATGAAGAATTAACACGAACATAATTTTGAGAATACTCTCTACGAAGTACAGCTATTAGATCACCTTTATAAACTACAGGTATTACTTCTACTCTAATTTCTTGTCCCCTACCTATTGTCGTAGATGCACCTTCAACTATTTCACCTTTAGACCATGACTTTTCCAAGAGTGGTCTGTCATCTCTATGTAAGACAACTCCTGTTAAATCGCTTTGGTACAGAGTCGTTCCGGTAGTGGGCCTTATGTTTGAAGCTACGATGAATCTTCTTTGTGTTTCATCACCTTTGACAGGTACCGCTAAAATTAAGTCAGCAAATGAAAGATCCGCCAAAATATTCCATACACGGATCAGTTTTGTTATGTGCGAGATCTGTTCATCATTCAGATCTGTGTGTTGTCGAACAATCTCATTAAAAGATGCCATTAATATTTACCTATATTCCTAATCTTTATTTGCTGACATAGATTCTAAAACAAGATCTACTAAGTATGTGAGACGCATAGATAAATCAATTTCATATGATTTTGGAACTAAGAATACCTCTAGTTGGTCATCGTTTATAGAATTATCTGAATTTGTAAAACCAGTAGATCCCATATTTAATCTATTCTGGACTTCTTGAACTATCTCTAGTTCTTTTTCAAGGTATTCGCTCATGGCTTTATTTAATAATTCATTTTTTGACGATTCAATATAATCTTTTACTAGGGTTGCATCACTATCACTAAATGGAAGCATGTTTATCACCATGTTCGATATTTTCAATGAACGACTTGATAGCTTTGACAATACAATTTCGTAATCTTTTTCTATATATTGTAATGGGTTCATTATATATGTGCATCCGAGTGAATCAGATTTTAAAAACTCATTAATATCGTTCGCGCGTTGCACTAATGGACTGTATATTTTTTTGAAAAGATAGAAAAATTCACCGATATCATTTAAAAATGTTTCTCCCAAAACCTTATTTGCAATGGTAAAAAATGGTTTACTTGCTATATCAAATATTTTTGCTCTTTTTGACGTTTGGCTAAGACGATACGGAGATGTAACAAGTCCAATAATTTTACCACCGAAAAATTCTGAAATAATTTTTGGGGCATCAAAAAAATCTAGTGCTTGGCTCATTGGTGGAGTGTCAAGAATTATATAGTCATATTCACCTCTATAGTAATATTCATATAGTTGATCCATTGCTATAAAGTCATGACTGTGTGTAAAACGAGTTGTTAAATTCTGATACATAGTGTTTTGCAATATTTTTGTTGCATCTTCTTTAGAGTCAGCAAAGCGATTTATAAGTTCATCCCAACCTTTAGACATATCAACAGTTACACCGTACAACTCACCTTTTACATCGATCTTATTATCAAAAAATTTAGAATGATCAATTTTCTTTGGTTCATGACCTAGATTTTGCTCAGAGAGTACTGTACCCAATCTTTTTGCCGGATCTATTGTTATTACTAAAACTTTTGCGTTTTTCGAATGTGCAAGTGCAATAGCCATTGAACATGAAACTGTTGTTTTGCCAACTCCCCCTGTGCCAGTTGTAACCACAACACGATTCTGAGATAATGATTCAATTAATCTCATTCTGAATCAACTCTAAAATATTTAGAATTTTTTATAATATTCCGTAATGGATTTGCAAGATTATTTATATAAGGAAAAGACATATTCTCCTTCGTCTTCAACGAGAATAGAATTTTTCTGTTTTGGATATTCTCATTTATTATATATTTAATTTGCTTTGCTAGGACTTGTGGAATTGTTTCTTCATGTAGGTTCAAAATGTTTTCGTCAATTGGTTGAGCATCTTTATTAATCAAAACACCAATAACATCACTATGTGTTTCATCTTCAACTTTTTCAACTAACTCTTTAGTTTCACTAAGAACAACTTCATCACTAGAAGTTACTACAAGAACGCCACAAGAATTTTTATCTTCAAGGATTTCTCGCATCCACTTTGTTTGTTTCGAAACCAATCCAGTAGAAATAAAGTTCTGTAATGACCAAGGGGCATCTAAAAGCGATAATATATGTCCTGTTGAAGGTGAATCTACAATTATGTAGTCATATTCACTCTTATTTTCCAACATTTGTTTAAATTCAAAACATATTTTTCCAACTACTAAAATCTCTTTAACCCCTGGAGCACCATAGGCAACTATATCTATGAGTTTTGAAAGTGGACCAAATTTAGCCCAAGAAGGAATTTTTGCATATAGTTTCAAGTATTCGCTAAGTGCATCTAGTGTGTTAATTTGGCAAAGAAATATGTTGGAAAATATTTCTACAGGTTCATATCCTACGGGTGTATGTTCAAAATATTTTGCTAATGAACCCGTCGGTTCTGATTCTATAAGTAAAACTTTTTTATTTTTTAGCGATGATAAATTATGTGCAAGCATGGAACAGATAAATGATTTACCTACCCCGCCCTTACCTGTAACAAATATTAATTTCTGCTCAATATCCACAATTTAAAACCAATATCTAAATCCTAAGATCCGAATCCCATTTTTTTAGAAGACTCTTCTACATTTCTGATTTCTACAAATGCTATTTTAGCTGCAGGAATCCCTACTTGATTCTCTTTTTTAGAAGTTAACCATATTAACGGTTCTTCTGCATCGACAGCAGATTTAATAGTCGCCATAAGTTCTTTTGCTGT
Source organism: Acidimicrobiia bacterium (assembly GCA_018057765.1). Classification (NCBI taxonomy): domain Bacteria; kingdom Bacillati; phylum Actinomycetota; class Acidimicrobiia; species Acidimicrobiia bacterium. Next base: position 10,767 of record JAGPDB010000018.1, on the reverse strand, counting down.
TATATCCATTTCCAATTCAACTTCATGTGGGTGTTGGATTATACCTATTTTTACTTCAATACTCATTAATTCATTCTCCTTAAATTTTTTTACTTTATAAATCTCGGTTATACCATTACATTGTTTTCAATAATTGATTTTGCAATGTTTTCTATAGCTTTTGCGGATTCACTATCTGGATCACTAATAACAATAGGAATCCCTTGATCTCCACCAATACGTAGTTGAGATTCAAGTGGAACTTCTCCCAAAAATGGAATACTTAACTTATCAGCAAGAAGTTTTCCTCCTCCTTGTCCAAAAATATGATATTTAACTCCATCGTCACCAGTAAAGTAGCTCATATTTTCGATAACGCCAATTAGATGTATATCAACAGTTTCCGCCATAAATGCTGCACGTTGTGCAACACTCTGCGCTGCCTTTTGTGGTGTTGTTACAACAATCATTTCACTCTTGGGTAGGAACTGCGCAATGGAGAGAGAAACATCACCAGTTCCCGGTGGCATATCAATTATCAGATAATCAAGTTCTCCCCATTCGACATCTGTTAAAAACTGTTCAAGTGCTTTATGTAGCATAGGACCTCGCCACATGACAGGTTGGTCTTCTCTAGCAAAATACCCCATTGAAATGAGCTTTACACCATGTTGTTCCGGTGGAATGATTTTCTCTCCAACAACTTCTGGTGGTGAATCTATACCCAACATTCTTGGCATCGAAAAGCCCCATACATCAGCGTCTAATGCTCCAACTTTTTTACCTGCAGCTGCTAAAGCTATAGCTAAATTTGTAGTTAATGATGATTTTCCTACACCACCTTTTCCAGATGCTACTGCTATGACTCTAGTTTTTGAGTTCTTGAAAGGGTTGGGACCTGATTGAGGTGCTTGACCTTTTTGTGGAGCTGCTTTTTGAGCGGTTTCACCTTTTTTAGTCAATTTAATCTCTTGTTCTTGTCCTGAAGTTACATTTTTATCTTGAGAGTTATCCATAACATCAATGTTAACTAAGATGGAAGCCTAATGACTTATCGCACGCACCTAGATTATGCTTCAAGTGCCCCTATTAGGGATAATGTACGAAAAAAAATGCTCGATGAGCTTGCTTCGAGGAATGATTTTTATGATCCAAGGAGACTTTATGATGATGCTATCAAGATTCGCTACGAAATTGAAGAATCACGCCAATATGTAGCTAATCATTTTGGATGTAGCCCATCAGAAGTAATTTTCACATCATCAAGTACTGAATCGCTTGCTAGTTTTGCTTATGGAATCAATTTTGAAAATTCGAAGAAAATACTTACATCTAAATTTGAATCAAAAATAATTTATGAAATAATAAAATGTGATGATGACCAAATAATTGATATTGAAAATATAGAAAATGAAATTGACGAAAATACAAAAGCAATATTTATTTCCTATGCTCATCCCGATACCGGTGATATTTTTGATCTAAAAGAAATAATTGATAATATCAAAACTAAATCAGAAGATTGTCTAATACATTTAGATGCTCGCAATGCTAGCGGTTATGTCAAAATTGATTTTTCTGAGCTTAATGTCGATGCAATGAGTATTGAATCATCAACATGGGGTGGTCCTATAGGAATTAGTGCATTAATATTGAAGCATGGTTTACATATTGAACCTCTTATAAAAGGAGCCACCCAGGAACGTGCCAGAAGAAGTGGTAACGAAAATACACTAGCAATTGCAGGGTTCGGCGAGTTATGCAAACTAAGTTACGAAGAATTAGAAAATGAAATCAATATTTTCCGAAAATACAAAGAGCAAATTATAAACATATTTAGAGAAAATTGTTGTGAGATGATTTCTAAAAATAAAAATTCGCTACCAAATATGGTTTCTGGAATGATTAAAGGTATTGCAGCAAGTGCTGTAGTTAGCGAATTTAATCGTCATCAGATTAATATTCATGCTGGTTCTGCTTGTGGATCTGAAGAATTTGAAATTTCACCAGCATTAATAAATTTAGGATTAAACGCAATTGAAGCAGAATCTGTTTTTCGCATTTCGTGGGGTTACGCAACAACGCCACAAGATATAGAAACTTTTGCCACTGCATTAAACGAGATAACTAAATCTTTTAATGTAAATTAATGTCGATTGAATTTCACTTCGAACATTTGCAGTTGCGATTTGAATAATTGGCGATTGACTTGAAATTATGATCTAGGTATGAACAAAACTTGACGTGAGAAGCAAGGAAGTGAAGTGTGTGCCTAGATCCCATTAAGAGTTAAGGGTATTCAATGCACTACCTGCCTTAAACCACTCTATATGTTCTTCACTCATGGTATGGTTGGTCATTATCTCGTCGCTAGTTCCATCGCTATGATTTAACATAACTTTTATTTGTTTACCAGGTTTTAACACAGCTAATCCGAAAACATCTATAGCATCATCAAAGCGAACAAGATTATAATCCTCTGGGTCTGAAAAAGTTAGTGGCAACATGCCCTGTTTCTTTAAGTTTGCTTCATGTATTCGAGCAAAAGATCGAACAAGTATCACTAAACCATTCATGTATCTAGGTTCCATTGCTGCATGTTCACGAGAAGAACCTTCACCGAAGTTTTGATCGCCAACTGCAACCCAAGCAATACCTGCCTCTTTATATTTCTTTGCTAATACGGGGAGTGTATTTTGTACTCCATCACGCACATCAATTCCCATACCGACTTCGCCAGGAGTAAAAGCATTATTAGCTCCTAAGAATAAGTTTCCTGAAATATTTTCTAAATGACCACGATATTTAAGCCATCTACCCGCCTCAGAAATATGATCTGTTGTACATTTTCCTTCAGCTTTCATTAAGACACGAAGACCTTTATAGTCTTTCTTATCCCATGCTTTGAACGGTTCTAGCAGCTGTATGCGGTCGCTATTAGGTGAAACAGTAATAGTTATTTTATTACCGTCTTCGTGAGGTGCAACATAACCGAAAGGATCATTTGGATCATTAACAAAACCACTAGTTGGAAGTTCATCACCAGTTGGCGGTTCTAGAATAAACTCTTCACCGTCTTTTCCAATCAATGATTCTTTTGTAAAATCTGAAGTCAGTTTGCCAAATAATGCATACCCAACTACCGTTTCTGGAGATCCTATAAAATTCAAAGTTGCAGCTGATCCATCATTTCTTTTAGGGAAATTACGGTTATATGAACTTACTATTGAGTTCGGCGTGCCTTCGATTATATCGTCACGTTTCCACTGACCAATACAGGGGCCGCATGCGTTTGCCAGAACTGTCGCGCCTATTGCTTCTAAATCAGCTAAAAGCCCATCGCGTTCTATTGTCGCTCTAACTTGTTCTGAACCGGGCGTAACCATTAAAGGTACTTTAACTTTTAACCCGTGTTTAGATGCTTGTCTTGCAACATTTGCGGCTCTACCGATATCTTCATATGATGAATTCGTGCACGAACCTACAAGTGTTGCAGAAATATCATTAGGATATCCTTCTAGTTCCACTGCCTTTGCTACCTCACTTATTGGTCGATCTAAATCTGGAGTAGATGGACCAACAAGGTGGGGTTCTAGTTCATCAAGATTAATTTCTATTACAGAATTAAAATAATTATTTGGATTTAAATGCACATCATTATCAGCGGTTAAATTGTGTTTATTTTCAAGTGCTATATTAGCAAGTTCAACACGTTCTGTTGCGCGTAAATATCTATCCATTGTTTGATCATATGGAAATACAGAACAAGTCGCCCCGATCTCTGCACCCATATTACAGATCGTCGCTTTTCCTGTAGCGGATATAGTTTCACAACCATCTCCAAAATATTCAATGATTGCTCCTGTGCCACCTTTAACAGTTAAAATTCCTGCAAGTTTCAATATGACATCTTTTGCGCTTGCCCATTTTGAAAGTTTGCCTGAAAGCTTAACGCCTATTAATTTTGGTACTTTTGTATTAAAAGGCCAATTTGCCATAACGTCAACAGCATCTGCTCCACCAACACCTATAGCTATGGTTCCAAGACCACCTGCATTCGGTGTATGGCTATCAGTTCCAATCATCATCATTCCTGGAAATGCATAGTTTTCTAATACAACTTGGTGGATAATTCCAGAACCCGGCTTCCAAAATCCAATCCCATATTTTTGACTAACGGTAGAAAGGAAATCATATACTTCTACATTTGAATCAATAGCTACACCTAAGTCTATTTTTGCTCCAACACGGGCTTGAATAAGATGGTCACAATGAATAGTAGTTGGAACTGCAACATTGGGTAAATTTGCAGTCATGAATTGTAGCAATGCCATTTGAGCTGTGGCATCTTGCATGGCAATACGGTCAGGTAAATAATCGACATAATCTTCACCACGATTCAAGCCAATAGTACTGACATCATTAGCGTGTGCAGCGAGTACTTTTTCTGCATAAGTTAAATTTTGACGTCCTAATCTATCTCGCATAATCTTTAATGCTTCATCATATTTTAAATATGTGTTATTTGCGAGCTCAATATTGGTCAATTTATAATTTGTAGTCATACATTAATTCTAACTATAAATTTGTGACTAAAACCTAATTTTTAGATGAAATTTATATATCTATAGTTTCGAGTACATATTTGTCTCTACCATGGTAAAAACTCACAAATCCAACCACAGATAGAGTTATAATTACACCAATAATCTGGTGAATATTAAGTGTTCGACCAAGAATGATATATGCAAATATTGCTGTAGAAACAGTGTGTATATTAGATACTAAAATACTCAATATGTATGAAGTATGCACTTGTGCGTAGTTATACAAGATATGTCCACCTGCACCAGTAATTGTCAAAATGGCAATTAATACTATTTCATGTGTGCCAATAAGAATATTTTTTGGAAAAAATGGATAAGTAAAACTTAATAATATTGCTACCCAAAGATACATGTACATTGCTGATTTCTTTACCGGAACTTTAACTTGAGTTTTCCTAACTAGATATGGTCCAGTCGAAGCAAGTGGTAAAATCATTAAAGCGAGTATTGCCCCTCGTGAAAAAGTGAAGTTATCTAAATTTTTTAACGAAATAAACAAAACACCTACAATACCAAACATTGCTAAAGTTAAGACTCTGGGAGTTATTTTTTCGTGAAAGAACCTTGAAAAAACAAGTATTGAGATCACTGACGAAAATGAAGCAATTGTTATTGCTATTGTTGGATTATCCTCTTGAAAAGCTATAAACAATGCCGCCCAGACTATTGACCTCTGAATACCAAGATAAAAAGTATTTAAAAATTCTTTAAATACGAATTTTTGTTTTTGTATCACCATAATGGTAAATAAGAATATTGCTCCAGTTACTCCGTGCACCCAAACAGTGAACTCACCCAAACTTAATTGAGCTATAATCGTGTCGGTTATGCCCCATCCAACGTTTGCGACACCAACAGTTGCAACTCCAGCAACAGTTGAAGGAGTTGCTTTATTCATATTGATAAAAAAAGTGTCGCATATTAAGCGCGTTCTTTTTCTTCAACGACAACTGACGTCATAGTATCGCCAACTTCTGTCTCTAGTGCAATTTCAATACCATTAGTAACATAACCAAAAAGACTGTAATCTTTTGTCAGTTTACGAGTACAGTCATCAATACAAATAAAGAATTGACTTCCATTTGTATTCGGGCCCGAGTTAGCCATCGCTAGAGCTCCTAGTGTGTACTCGCCAGTTACAGGTTCATCTTCAAATTTATATCCCGGCCCACCAGTTCCAGTACCAGATGGACAGCCACCTTGTATAACAAAACCAGGTACAACTCTATGAAAAGTTAAGGAGTCGTAATAACCTTCTCTTGCTAAATTAACGAAGTTGTTAACTGTCTTAGGAGCTAGCTTTGGATCTAAATCCATTTCTATTGTTCCACGGTTTGTTTTTATGGTTACACCATAAATCTTTGATTCATCTATATTCATTTCAGGTTTTTGCATATATAAATTCTATTAGAAATGTACACATAACATCGAATTGATTTATTGTTTATATAATTGCAACAAAGCACTTTATAAAGCTTGAAATACTAGTTTCGTATTTCATTGATTTGACTAGAAAATTCACCATTCGGGTCTAGTTGGAGCACTAAGTCAAAATTCTTATTCGATTTGTCGATATTTTCCTGTTTTTCAGCATCTGAAAGGACTGGGGATTCACGCAATATTAATCCTTGAAAGAATAATGCAGGTACATTATTATGGTCTGCATCAATCGCGCTTTGTGCTCTAGTTTTTGCGCTTTCATATTGCTGAGCTCTTAGTACTATATAACTCGCATAAGCGCGAGAAGCTGCATCTTTGGGATCTAGCGATGCAGCCATATCTAGATTCCTGAGTGAATCTAGATAGTTTTCGCGTGCAAATTGGAATAGCCCTAAAGCACGATATGTAAGCGCGTTAGGGTTTGTTCTCACATCATTTATCAACGTTTTTTCTAATTCTTCAGGTATTGTAGTTGTAGTTGTTAGTGTTTTTGTAGTATTTAATACTTTGTTATCGCTATTTGAAATATCTATTTTATATATAACACCCAATGTACAAATGGTCAAAATGATGAAAACCCATAAAATTAAGTGTGAATTTAATTTTAACTTGCTCCCAATATTTATCTGTTTTGATTTACGAGTATATACAAAAACCGCTAACAACAAAATCAATATGGCTGATACTGGAAATACATACACGGCCCAGTTTCCATCATTACTCGTTGGGTTCAATCGAATGAATTCGCCGTAGGTGCTCACGTAATAAGATACGATTTTTGAATCTGATTCACCTTTTTTAACTTTTTTTTCTACATCGTTTTTTATTGCACTTGAAAGTGTTGTATCTGAATCATATACTGATAAACCTTCGCATTCTAAACATCTCAATTGTTTGGTGATTGAATCAATTCTTGTTTTATCCGAACTTGAAGAATTAGTGTTTTTTATTGCTGAAAATAATATCGCAAAGAGTACTAGTAATATAGTTGCAGACCATAAAATAATTGTTTTTTTATCTTTAGTAATATTCATAACTTAGCTCGATGCTGATAACATTTCATTTAACGATTTCTGTGATGCACGCGCTAATAAAGTGGAACTGACTATACCATCCTTACCTATAGCAAAGGTCTCAGGTTGACCTGTCACTCCGAACGCTAAAGAAATTTCGCCGTCATCAAAAACAACATCTTGTGTGGGATTTTTTTCTGAAATCCATTTATTAATATTATCTTTTGAGTCTTGTCTCGCAATCGATATAAATATAAAATCAGGATTATCTTTATTTGCTGCAATAAAATCCTCCAATACTGGTTCCTCTTCTTTACAAGGGATACACCAAGTATTAAAAAAATTAACAAAAATAGTTTTACCTTTTAAAGCATCAATAGAATAAGTCTTTTTATCAATCATCGAAGTGAGTTGAATACTTGGAGCAGGCTTTCCAGCAATTTTTCCTCCTTGATATTGGGTTGGGGTTTTCAAATTACCAAACAAGAAGAAAATAATTCCGCCAAAAACTGACAAAAAAATAATAATTAAACCAATACGAATATTTTTTGTATTCTTTACCGTCACATCTATATTATCCATTATTTCAATACCTTTTGTTTTTTAATAATCTCAGCTTTTCGTTTAGTTGGCAATAAAGAAATACCAGCTCCTAATGCAATCAAAATACCAGATAGCCAAATATATAAGACCATAGGATTTTCTGTAATTTTTATTCTTACGCTTCTAGTATCATCTTCATCTTGCGGTGTTGAAAGTATAGTCAAATATGAATCACGTACTAAAGATGTATGGACACTTGGCGTTCCTACACTCATTGATCGAGCAGGATACTCTTTAACTTTAGGAGCATAAACTCCAAAATTCTCGCCGCTTCTGGAAATATTAATACCAACAGATGTAGATATTACATCAGCGTTAGCTATTACCTTTTCTGATACAAAAGTTAGTGAATAATTTCCAACTTTTTTAGGTACATTTTTTATTAAAGATACTTCATGGGAATACGTATGCGAACTTAAAACAATGCATAAACCTATAAGTGCAATACCAATGTGAGACACCATAGCACCGACCTTTTTCGGTCTTTCTAAGAGCAATCTTTTAAATCCACTTTGTTTACCAGCACGTATAAGTATTTGAATACAACCCACAACAACAAATGTGCTCATTCCTATCGCAAAACTAGTTAATAGGCTCTGATCAAGGATAATACTTATTGCCATAATTAATGCAGCAAAAAACACTGGCATTCTTAGTCTCTGGACAAGTTTCACATTTGTTTCACCAAAAGCCATCATTGGCGCAATACCCATTAATAGCAATATTGAAAGACCTAAAGGTATTACAAACTTTTCAAAATATGGTGTACCAATAGATATCTGTTCACCTCTGATTTCATCGGCGATTAAAGGATATGTAGTGCCTATTAAAACAACAAGTGTAAATATACAGAAAACTATATTATTTAATAGAAAAAGTGTATCTTTAAGACCTGCTCCTTTTAAAGGTTTTTCACTTTTAACATAGTCATATCTCCATATTAGAAGTGATACACCGCCGATTACTATGAGTGCAAAAAGCGATAGCAACCATGCCCCTATGTTGCTTTGTGAAAAAGCATGAACAGAATTAACAATTCCTGATCGTGTCAGAAATGTTCCAAGTATTGTTAATGCAAAAGTAGCTACTACAACTGTATAGTTCCAGCCTCTTAACATATTTCTTTTTGACTGCATAATAGTAGAATGCAGAAATGCCGTTGCTGTTAACCATGGCAATAGTGAAGCATTTTCTACTGGATCCCATGCCCAGTATCCTCCCCATCCGAGTACTTCATAGCTCCAAAAAGCACCAAGTAAAATACCGCATGTCAAGAATATCCAAGCAATGATCGACGTTCTTCTTACTCTTGCAGTATATAGTTTTGAAAAATCTTTACGAATTAATGAAGCAATTGCGTAAGCAAAAGGAACAACAAATCCTACATACCCAATATATAATAAAGGTGGGTGCATTGCCATTGCGAAATGTTCTTGAAGTAGTGGGTTTGGACCCAAGCCATTTTTATAATTGACACTCGTTTTTGCAAACGGTGATGATGATATAGAAATTAGTAGAGAGAAGAAAAATACCAAAGAAGCGATAATTAACTGCGCTAAAACTGAAGTGCCGTCGAGTGACAGATTCTTTTCTTTCTTTTTTCTAGTCGCCATTAAAGTAGCCACAGAAAATACACAAAGTATTAGAGCCCATAGCAGCAATGACCCTTCCAAGCCTGCCCAGACACCAGTAAAAGTGAATAGCTTAGACGTTGAATTAGCTGTGTGTTCATATACATATTGAATTGAATAATCTCTTTGGAATAATCCGACTTCTAATACTATGAATGCTGCCAAAATAGAAAATGCTGACAAATAATTTAATATTCTTGCATTCCTATTATAAAAATTCGAACGATTTTTTGAAATCAAACTTAGAAAAAATCCAATAACACTAAATAAAGAACAAATTACAGCACTTGCTAAAGTAAATGTTCCGATCAAGCTAACCATATCAATTATTGCTCCACTGCAGGTGGCTTATATTCATTACCATGTTTTATTAATATACGATCAGATTCAAATATTTTACCTTCGGACCCTTTTTTCCAACTACCTTCGCATACAACAGGTGCCGAATCTTTAAATAGTTGTGGCGGGTCTCCTCGATGTATGACTTTTACGTTTGTTCCACCATCAGTAACAATAAATTCAACGGTATTATTTTTTTTGCTAACACTACCAATTCGTACTGCGCCAGCTATCCTGAATCTATCTGTACCTTGCGCTTTCGATTTAGTGACTGCTTCTGTAACATCATAATAATAAATAACATTACCTTTAAGACCTAAAAATACTAATGCAGAAATAGAAAATAATAAAATAACTATAAGTGCAATAGTACGATTTCTTTTAGATTTCATGATTAACTATTTTTCTATTTTTTTTGGCTTTGAATAATAAAACCAGCAAGCTATAGTGATATAAGTTGATATCCAGCCTATAGAAACATATCCCCAGTTGCTCATTTCATTGCCTCTTCTTTTCTTAGCTTAATTGCATCATCAAGACCTTTGTCTAATATATCTTCATTCTGCAAATCTTTAATAAATTGTCTATCGAGCATATATATAAACAATAGTGTGAATGCTACAACACCCACTAGTAACGCTGCCGCCATCGAGCCTTCAATATTTGCTTGTTTTGCTTCACTAAAAACTGTACCCTCTTGGTGCAATGTACGCCACCAGCTAACAGAAAAATGAACAACGGGAACGTCGACAAATGCAAAAAGAGCAACATAAGCATTTCGTTTTCTAGATTTTTCGTCACGAGCCAATGTTCGAATTGCAACATATCCTATATATAAAAATAACAGTATTGTCGTTGAAGTTATCCTGGCATCCCATGCCCAAAAAACTCCCCAAATTGGTTTACCCCATAGAGCTCCAAGTATCAGTGTTAGTGAACAAAAAATTATACCCGCTTTTGCACTTGCCCCAGCTAGAATATCGTACACGTTAGAACGTGTTTTAGGTATCAAGTAAAGCACTGAACAAAGGGTGGTAACAGCAAAAGATACATAAGCTAGCCAAGCAACAGGTACATGTAGGTATAAGAGTCGTACGGCATCACCTTGAATCTCATCTTTTGGAGAATATATTAAAGATAAGTATGCGTGAGCAC